>JAHYIW010000004.1 GCA_019429445.1 Desulfuromonadaceae bacterium | reverse complement strand
TGCTGATGATGCTCTGGGCGAATTTTCATGGCGGTTTCCTGGTCGGCGATATCTTGCTGGTCCTTTTTGCGGGTGGCGCTGTCATTCAGTATCGCCGCCAGGTTGCAACCGTGAAGCACGTTGTGCTGTGGACAGTGACCGGCGTTGCTGCCTCGTTGCTCAGCCCGACCGGCTGGCTGGCGTTTGTCTCTTTCAAATACTATAATACCGATACCATAGAAAAAATCGGTGAATACCAAAGTACCCTGCAGAAGTTCGAAGCAGGGGGATATGGCGTCGTCATTCTGTGGGCGTTGATTGCCCTGTATTTTGCTGGGGTGTTACTGTCACGCCGGGTCTACTGGCCGGAATTCCTGGTCGCTATTTTTTTAAGCTGGTTCTCGTTCATGCACCTGCGCAATATCGGGCTGTTTGTCCCGGCCATGCTGCCGGTGATCGGCAGTGTGATACAGCGCGCGGGTAAAGACTGGTTACCGTCCCGACACAGCTATGTGTTGCGCAGTGTCGCCTTGCTTGCCGGTGCCGGGTTTTTACTATGGATAACCACCGGGTTCGTCGAGCGCCGCGTTGACCAGGGCGCAGTCAGGCAGGTTTATCCTGAGCAGGTGATCAGTTTTCTTGAGCACAGTGACTTGCAGGGGCACATGTTCAATGATTACGAATACGGTGGTTATCTGTTATGGCGACTGGCACCGCGTATCAAGGTGTTTATTGATGGGCGGGGACTCGGGGAAGATGTCTTTGCCGACTACATGACAATAAAAAGCGCGTCACAAACCCGCATTGGCGGTCGCCCTGAGTTTGATTTTCTTTTGAGTAAATATCAGGTCGATTTTGTTGTGCAGCAAGTTTATCAGGGGGATGGCAGTATTCAGCCGTTAATGACGGAATTACTCAATCGTGACGAATGGGTGCCGATTTACCAGGATAGTACGGTGTATGTGCTGTGCCGTCAGACCGATAAAAATGCGGCGACAATCGAACGCTATCGCATAGAAAAGAACGAGTTTAAACTGCGCATGTCACTCCTGTTCAGCTATCTGACCCGGCAGTCTCCGGATGAGGTCGGCTACAAGATTGCCTATGCCGGGATGTTGATTTATCTGGGCAATATTGAGCAAGCACGCGAGCAGATTGAAGAGATTCGTCTTTTATCACCTGACGAACCTGCCTTGGCCCGTCTTAAAAATGACTACAACATGCTGCTTGGCCGACTGAACCGGAATTGATGCGTTATGTCTTCCCGTTTTTTTTCACTGACGTTCTACGAAAAAATCATTTCGCTGCTGTTCTTTTGTGCTGTTTTTATTTTTTTCACTCAGCCCATTTGGCTTGTCAGTGATTTTTGGTGGCATCTGGCAACCGGCCAATGGATCGTTTTAAATCAACAGATACCGGATTTTGATCCTTTTCTTTTTTCATCGACGAATGAATTTTTTGATCCCAGAAAGGACGCCATCTATAAAGGCTACTGGCTGGCGCAGGCTTTTTATTATTACCTTGTCAGCTATACCGGTTTTAGCGGGGCTCTTTTATTCAAGGCACTCTCGCTGCTGACCATCTTTGTGGTGCTCTGGAGATATTTACTGTCGAAAAAAATCAGCTCCACTCTGGCTTTGACCCTGATCTCACCTTTGATTCTGCTGGCTCAACCCTATGCGGAGCTCAGACCGCAGGTCTTTTCTTTTCTGGGTATCGTCCTTCTGATTACGGTACTTGAGCGTGGATTTGATCAGGTTTCACGCGGTACAACCATAATCCGCAGCCAACTGATGTGGGTCCCGGTTATCTTCCTTTTTTGGGGCCAGTTACACCAGGCGGTTATTATGGGCGTTGCCTTCCTGACGCTATATTTCGTCTGGTTTGCTGTTCGCCGCGATACTCTGCGCACGTTGCGATTTTTCCTGTTGTACGTCGCATCGCTACTGGCCGCGCTGGCCAATCCGGTCAACCTGGAGGTCTATCGGGTGATGTTTCATGTCGGGCTGTGGGGGGCCGGTGACATCGCCGAAATGGTTGGCAATAATGAAGAATACCGGATGACCTGGAATGTTCTGGTTGCGCGTGACGAAATTTTTCTGCTCGCGCTGCTGGTCGGCATTGCCGCATTCGGGGCGTTGATCTTGCTGGTACGCTGGCGGCGGCATGACACCTTTCATCTGCTGCTCTTTTTAATCTCGCTGATTATCGGCTTTTCATCGTTTCGCTATGCACCGATTTTTGCGTTCCTGGTGCCGATTCTTATTGCCGACAAGCTTGCCGCCGTCGCGTTTTTTGCTTCCCCTCGGTGCAGGAGAGGTGCTGTCGTCATGGCCGGCCTGTTCACCCTGTTTTTCGCGCAGCAGTCTGCGGCCCGCACCGTGTTGCGCGATAACGTAACGACGACAACAACGATCAATGGCGTCGTCAAATATTTGGAAGAAAATGATGTTCAAGAAAATATTTTCAATCCCTACGAATGGGGAGGCTACCTGATTTGGAAATTTTATCCCAAATACCGGTTTTTCATGGATGCCCGGGCGCTCGACGCCAACGTTTTTCATGATTACCGGGCGGCTGTCCAGGGGAGAAAATCAACTGTATTCGCAAAATACGATATCAATACGGTTGTTTTCTTCCTGATTCCCCCTTCAGCCAAACAGATGCCCTCTATTTTTTACTCTTTGATCAAAGATGACTGGTGGGATTTAAGCTACGTTGACGACTATGCCGTTGTATTCAGAAAAATGCACCGTGTGCTGCCGTTGGCCCTGCAAAAAAAATCTGCATTTGTCGATACGCTGTTAATCAACTCCTTGTCGAAATTGGCACAGTCGCCGGAAAATATCGATTTTTTGCAGACCGTGGGTCAGCTATATTATGTCAAGGGCGACGATGCAAGGGCATTGTCCTTCTTTCAAAAAGCCCGGGAAATTGATCCGGACAATGCTTTCAGCGAACAGTGGGTTCAGTTTTTGCGCACAAGGATATGATATCGGCATAATTGCAAAAACTTCTTTTTCAAAATAGATGCTCTTGCAAAACTCATCGGATGGCTAAGCAAAAATTTCGTCCTGCAAGGCCTGGTGTTTTTTCAGGGGCGAAGGCCAACATCAGGTAGGTCGAGGTCCTGAAAAAGCAGCGTAACGCAGCAGGGCGGACTTTTTGCGACGCCATCAAAATAGCCTTGTATCCAACTGCCGTTCATGTTTAAATTCCCCGTCTTGGCTTTGCCAAATATCTCAGTAACTATTCACCTACCCGTTCAAGGGTCGTCATCCCCGAGTGATCCTGTCGGGGATCCAGACTTTCAACCCTGAAAAATCTGGATTCCGGCTAAAATCATGCCGGAATGACACTGTAGGAGCGGCTTCAGGCGTGATGATTCGCGGCTAAAGCCGCTCCTACAGAAGAGCTGAACAGTTACATATCTCACCTCCCTGGGAGGGATATATGCATATCAAAAAATCTGCAAAAAGTGCCAAAAGCAATCGCCCCAAGCGCCGCAAGATTAAATTGCGCGGTTTTAACAACCTGACCAAAACCCTCTCTTTTAATATTTACGATATTTGCTATGCTCCCACGCCGCAGGCGCGCAAGGAGTATCTGGAGTATATCGACGAAGAGTATAATTCGGAGCGGCTGGTGCGGATCCTTAATGAGGTGGCCGACATTATCGGCGCCAATGTCCTCAACATCTCCAGTCAGGATTACGATCCGATGGGGGCGAGCGTCACCATGCTGATCGCCGAGGAACCGATTGAGCCAAAACCGGAGCAGGCGCTGGCACACCTGGACAAGAGTCATCTGTGCATTCACACTTATCCGGAAAGTGATTCGCGTTCGGGGATTTCGACTTTTCGGGTGGATGTCGATGTCTCGACCTGCGGCAAGATCAGCCCGCTGAAAGCGCTCAACCACCTGATCGAATCGTTTGAGTCGGATATTGTTCTGCTTGACTACAAGGTGCGTGGTTTCACGCGCGACACCAAGGGGCGCAAGCATTATATCGACCACCGTATCCACTCGATTCAGCAATACATCAAAAAATCAACGCTGGAACTGTACCAGTGTGTCGATATCAACATCCATCAGGAGAATCTTTTTCATACCAAGATGTTGTTGCGTGATTTTGATTTTGCCACCTACCTTTTTGGCGCCACGCCGGAGAATTTTTCTGCGGAAGGCGAGCGGCGGGTACGCGAATCGCTGCGCCGCGAAATGACGGAAATTTTCTACTCGAAAAATATCTTCTAATCCTGCCGCTTGCGACACTGCCGGTTTTTTAATGCTCTGCCAGCGTACTCCGCCCAGTTTTATCTGTATGCACTCGCCTCCACCTCTGTTTTTTCAGCCATCCCTTATAGACACTTGCAATCATGGTACTTTTTGTGTTTTATTTGTCGCTGTAAATGAATTTAATTCATTATCTTTCGATAATAATTTTCAGTTATTTTCATATAACCAGAGACGGTCCGGCTTATGCGTTTTACCCGTGGACAGCGCTATTTCCTTTATCTTCTTTTTTCTCTTTCTGGCGGCTGCGCCCTGATTTACGAGATTCTGTGGACCAGGCACCTGGCGCTCCTGTTCGGCACCACAATCTACGCGGTCAGCATCGTCGCCGCATCATTTATGGGCGGCCTGGCGCTTGGCGGCTACCTGATCGGACGCTATGCCGACCGCAAAGCCAACCTGCTGAAGATCTACGCGGCGATCGAAATCGGCATCGCGGCAATGGCGTTTTTGCTCCCCCATGCCATCGACCTGGCTGGCGAGCTGCATGTCGCTTTTGAGTTTTTTATTCCCGACTACCAGCTGCTGATCCACATCAGTCGCTTGTTTTTTTGTGCTGCCCTGCTCGCCCCACCGACAATTTTGATCGGTGGGACTTTTCCCCTGATGTGCCGACTTTTTGCGCGCGAAAAATGTGGCGGGCAAATTGGCCGACTTTACGCCATGAACACCCTGGGAGCTGTGGCCGGAACCTTTCTGGCGGGATATGTGCTGATCCCGCAACTCGGCATGAACCTGACCGGGGGGATCGCGATAGCCGGAAACCTCAGTGTCGCGGTCGGTGCCTTTGTCCTCGCTCGCGGTCGCGGCCGGGTTCTCGCCAGCGAAGCCGAGCCGCCCACAGTTGCTCACCTTAAATTCAGGAATCATCGTCTGGTGCTGTTTGCCACGGCGATGATCGGGTTTTTTTCACTGGCTTATGAAATTCTCTGGACGCGGGTTTTCCTGCTCTATCTGGGCAACACGACCTACGCTTTTTCTCTGATTCTGTGCACTTTTCTGATTGGCATTGCGCTGGGTGGCGCGCTCTACGCCCGCCATGTTCACCGCGCAATGGATGAAAGAAAAATCTTTATCCGACTCAGCGGTCTGATGGGACTGGTGATCCTGGCAACCGCCCCCGGTTATGACTATCTGGCTTATGTCTTCCAGTGGGCTCACATCTTCTCGGGGGAGAACTGGACGATTTTAACCCTGCTCTCGTTGCTGATCGTTTTCACGGTCATGTTCATCCCCACCATGATTTCCGGAGCGTTGTTCCCTGCCGCTGTGGCGATTATCGACCCTGGCAAACTGCGCACCGGTTCGGGGGTGGGTCTGGTGGTGCTGTGCAATACGTTGGGGGCGGTAGCGGGGAGTATTGCGGCAGGCTTTGTCATGGTTCCCACGTTTGGTCTGCTCAACAGTTTTCGTTTGCTGGCCCTGCTCAACATTGCGCTGACCTTTTTTTTGCTGATTAAATCTACGATGAATAATCGCCGCGGCATCCTTTACCCGGTGCTTGTTGTCACCCTGGTTGTCATCGTTTCGGTGCCGCTCAAGTGGGATCAAAAACTGATGAACGCGGGCGTTTATGTCTATGCCCATCGCTACGCCAGTGAGGGGGGGATCGACCACGTGCTGGCGCAGGAGCGATTGCTCGATGTGATCGAAGGGGTCGAAACCACGGTTGCGGTCTTTGAGAGTCTCGATCAAGAGCACCGTTTTTTCACGGTTAACGGCAAGACCGACGGTGGCACCGGGCGCGATATCGCGACCCAGCTACTGGTCGGTCAACTGCCACTGCTGCTCCATCCCGATCCGGCCCAGGTGATGGTGATCGGCCTCGGCACCGGCATCACCTTGCGCGGGATGAGTGACCACCCGACCCGCTCCATCTACTGCGCCGAAATCTCGCCGGAGGTGGTTGCGGCAGAAAAATATTTCCGTGAAGAGAATGACGCAGCGCTTGAAAACCCCAAGATCACCCTGGACGTTGTCGATGGCCGCGAACGCCTGATGGTTTCCGAACGCACTTTTGATGTCATCACCTCACAACCGTCCAACCCGTGGCAAACCGGGAACGCCAACCTGTTCACTGCCGATTTTTATCGCCTTGCCGCGACCCGGCTGAAACCCGGCGGTATTTTCTGCCAATGGATCGGACTTTACGACATCACACCGACAAATCTGAAGATTGCGTTGAACACCTTTCTCGACACCTTCGGCCACACCCTGGCTTTCCGCTCCGGCACCGATCTGATTCTGGTCGGCACCACCAGCAGTATGTCTTTCGATTACCTGTCGATCAAAAAACGCCTGGAAAATCCACGCATCGCCGCAACGCTGAAGTTGATCGATATCGCCTCGCCGGGCGATCTGCTCGCCAGACACTTCCTCTGCTCTGCTGAATCGCTGCAATCGTTTACCTCCACAACACGGCAAATCAATACCGACAACCTTCCCGTTCTGGAATTCTCCGCCAAAGACACCCTTTATCTGGCCGCTACCGGCAAACTGCAAATGACCAACATTGACACCCTGCTCGAACACATGGCGAACGTCTCCTTGCCCCTTGGCAATCTGGGCGCCACGAACCAGATCATCGCCCGGTCGCTGCGTGACATCGCGCAGAGTTTTTCAAAAGTTGGCCGTGATAGCTACGCAAGCAAGTTTATGCAAATGGCACGGAGCATTGAATCAAAGTAGTATTGCAGCCCCAACCAGCGCCATGTGACTCCTTTTGCTTTAGTCCTGATCAGCGTTGATCATGAAAAAGGTTTTGTGCAAAAAGCTAAGTGGACGCTGATGAACGCTGAAAAGGCGGATTTAAGAACTTGAAAACCTTTTAACAGGGATGAAGGGGATAAAAGGGATCTGGTTATGCACTTAACTCGGGTAGTGTTTAAACATATCAAGGAGCGACATCCCTGTTGCAAATCCTTTGCTGGCAGACCGCAGACTCTTCGCGGCTGAAAGCCGCTCCCACAGGGACTGGGCTGCAATAATGGTTGTTGCAGGAGCGACATCCCTGTCGCGAATGGGTCGCGTCTGAAGACAACTCTTACAGGAAGTTCCCATGAGGAATAACCTGCCCCCATGTGACTCCTTTTGCTTTAGTCCTGATCAGCGTTCATCATGAAAATCAGCGTCCCATGAAAAAGGTTTTGTGCAAAAAACTAAGTGGACGCTGATGAACGCTGAAAAGGCGGATTTAAGAAATTGAAAACCTTTCTTTTCAGGGATGAAGGGGGGTGGCCCGGTTAAATTGTGGCCCTGTGGGAGCGGCTTTTAGCCGCGAATACGCCCATTCGCCACCCAGGGCTTCGCGGCTAAAAGCCGCTCCTACAATGCTGATGAACGCTGAAAGGGCGGATTCAGAACCACAGATTTGTCACTCTCGGGCACAATTTTGAATCTGAACTGGGTGCCCAATCATTACATTCCATACAGAGAAAGGCCGGGGAAACCCGGCCTTTCTCTGTAGCTAGCATGGTGCGTTATCAATCAGCAGGGGTGAACGTTGCCGCTGCCGACGATACGAGGTTTGAGATACTTCTTCATCATATCCTCCTTGGTTTAGGGGTTAATGTTTTTTTTATTACCACGGGGTGACCTTGTTCCAGCCACCGACGTTGTCAATCGGGTCATAACGGTGACAGTTCTGGGCGGTGTTGTGGGTCGCTGTCCATTCACCATTATCCGCTGTACTGGTCCAGTAGCTCTGGGTCGAGCCTTGCGCATTGTCCCAGGTGTTGTGGTTAGTATCGAGGCAGTTGGTGATCATCAGCTTCGGCAGACGCGAGGCATGCGGATTATGACACTTGGAGCAGGTGAAGGCGTGATAGCCAATGTCAACGGTCGCCACATCCACCGTCGCACCCCAGAAATAATCATTGTAGCTGCGCGCCCGTGTCGGAACGGTCGGGGTAAATTTAGGGCCGCTGACCGCACCACGATAACCATAGGCATAGTCGTCACCGCTCCCGTTTGCAATATCAATAGCGATATTCTGTAATCCCATGGTAAAAACATCACCGACAGAAAGAGTGCTAATTTTCACCCGCGTTGGTGCCGGACGCCCTCCGATGCCATTGCCGAAGATGTTGGCCGCATTGCTGGCCGTCCCTCCAATCGCCGCATTACTGTGACCATTGCTGCCGATCCAGAGATTTCCGTCAGAGGTCTTGTCCATGTTGTCGACATCGGCCCCATGACAGAGAGTACACAGTCCGGCCGATGTCGCCAGCGACAAACCTGCCGTCGGGGAGTCATTGTTCTGGTCGATCTGGTAGCCACCCATCTCGTTACCACCGGCACGTGGCACGGCTCCATAATTTGCAACAACGGTCGTGTACGTCTTGTTCCACGGTGCGCCGTCCTCCGGATACGGGTTGCGGATCCAGGTGCCACGCAGGTAGGGCTGTCCGGTCATGGTGTCACCATGCGCCTTATTGAGGTTATGGACATCGTGACAGTTGGAACAACGGATCTTATCAACCGTATCTTTTGTCTCAGAATAACTACCCATTGCCCCGGTCACAGCACTGGTGCCAAGCTCATTGGTCGAGTGGGTCGATTGAATCGGCCCGGTTTTGTAGGCAAAGTTGGCAACCGGACTGCTCCAGGTGGCTGTCGTCCAGTTCGAGGTGGTCACCGAGCCATAGTCGTAATCGGAAGCGTTTGGCGGCCTGGTGGAAGCATTATTGCCGCCGGTATCGGTGCCCCACTCAGAGATACCGTTGGCGTCGTGACAGCTCCAACAAAGTTCAGCCTCGGTCGCTGCGGCTGCACGTCCGCCGATCGACTTCTTCAGGTGGATTCCACCGGACTTGTAACTTAGTCCGACCTGCGAACTGTTGCCGAGAATCAGCGCGGTACCACCGACATCGTCGAGCGGATGGCCACCGATATGACAGTAAGTGCAGTTCCCCTGCATCGGATCGGTCGCCCAGCCATTATCCAAATCCACGACGCCACCGGCCGGGTCAGTGACATGACTCGGGGTAACACCGCCCATGCCGTGACAACCGACGCAGTCAAAGCTCTGCGCGCTGTCCCATTTCGGCGCAGAAGCCGAGGGGTGGCAACTTTCCGGTGACATGCTGCCACAGGTACCGGCGGTGGTCGGCGTCCCCGGTGTCCAGACAGCATTATCACCGGCGGCGGTCAGATCGAGCTGGACGTCAATGTCGCCATTGGCGTGTTTGCCATCAAGATTGTTACCATCTTTGTAATCCCCCTCGTGACACAGGTTACAACTGTCTCCCTTGCTGAAACGGAAGCTGTAATTGAGGTGCTTCTCGTGCTGGCCGATGTACTTGCGCTCAGCCTCGGTAGCTGCCGCCAGGTCATAGTTGCCATGGTTGTCAAGCGCCGGGGCAGCCTTGACCTGATCGGTGACGACCCCTCCGTTTGCTGCTGTTGCATCAAACGGTCGATTGTAGAACGTGTCGGTGGTTCGATCCGGATTACCATGACAGGAGGCACAGTTCAAATAGGCCGCGGATGTCCAGGTGGGGATCGAAATAGTATTGTAAACCGTACCAGCACCATCCGGGTCGCTCCCGGCTGCGGAGTGGCAGCCGCCGACGCCAAGCGCACCGAAGTTACTGCAGGTGCCGTTATCAACCCCATCGCCGACGGCCGCATAGCTGCCAGCACCAAAACCGCCGAAACCGTCGGTGTCGTCATAGAGCACGGTTCCGCCTGGCGTCCCGTCGTTGGTGTAGTAGATGCGGTTGCCGGAAATGATACCGGAATGGACGCCGCCCGGTCCATAGCCCATGGTCAGGATGCCGTCCTGATGATCGAGACCGTAGCTGGCGACGGCGGCACCATGACACTTGGTGCAATCCTCAATGGTAAAACCATGCAGTTTGTGGTTACCAACCGATTCAACAACACTTGGTGCGGTGGTATGACACATCCCGCAGTGTGGCCCGCCGACAGCCTGATCGCTGCCAGCAGTTTTCGCCGTTGAGAGTGGTGAACCGTTCCCTGCTTCATCATAGGTTTTGATCGCGAAGTAGTACAACGTTCCAGGGATCATCCCGGTGACCTCGAACTTCTGGATTTTGCCGCCGAAATCGGGGGACGGCTCATTGACCGCTTGCTGCGCCGCTGCGAAATTCCCTTCAGTGATCGGAGCAGTCGAGTAGCGGATATCGTAGTAGGCCGCCCGCCCGTGATTGTGATAATCATCCCCCGGTGCGGTCCAGATCAGCTGAACCGATCCGGCTTTCGGGCGGACTTTGGCGACCAGATCATCGATCGGACTCGGAGCCACATAGTCGGCAGTATCGGCCGTGCCCAGCCCGGTGATGTCGAGGGGCGTGTGCGAATAGCCATCGCCGGCGTTGACCCGCACGGCGATCGAACCGCTGCTGATTCCGGCCGTCTGGGTATCCCAGACATAGCTCAGGGTCGTGGCATCGAGACCTTCCGCGATCACGTAATCGTACGAAGTGCCGCCGTTGTTTGAACCGTAGAGGTCATAGTGAATGGTATCGCTGAGGCCATCCGCTGTATCGGTTGCGGCGTTCCAGACGATCTCAACCAGGGCATCGCCAACTCCGATGCCGGTGGTGCCGTTGTTGGTCGCAGCGGTCGGCGCAACATTGACAATCTGTTCGGCCAGGGTCACATCCCCACGGTAAGCGGTGCTGCCGTAGTTGAGCTTGACGCCGACGGATGTCGTTTCGCGAACTCGAATAGAGAGGCGTTGACCGTTGGTAATCGTCTGCCCGCCGACATCGACAATCTTGAACTGATAGACACGATCGGCGCGCGCCCCGAGGGTGACCGCCTTCGGTGTTCCCAGCGCGACAAAGGTCCCGATGGTCCCGTCGGTGGTATAGCCGACGGTCGCATCGACCGTAGCCGCACCGTTCCCGGTATCAAGATAGACCGCAAAGGTGTCAACAAAGTAGTTGACCGGAACTGTGTTGTTAGTGGCCGGGGCGAAGACCGCAGGGAGAACCGTACCGACAACCTCGGTTCCTGCGCTGCCATCTTGAACCAGGGCCAGGGAGCCATTGGTCCGATATGTGTGGTAGGTCTTGTCGACCAGGGGAACCGCTGTCGGCGTGACCGACACCATCTGGGTGTTGGTATCACAGTTGTTGAGAGCGTCGCAGGCCCGCACCCCCAGGTGATAGATGGTGTCGTTGACCACCCCGTGGGTATTGTTCAGTTCGATCTTGTTATCGGTCCAGCCGGTCACCACCGGTGTATCGACATTCATATTCAGGGGACCGGACGCCTCATCTTTCATCCAGATCTTGTAGGTAATCGGCATGGTATGGTCTTCAGCCGACGTCCAGTAGAGGTTGATGGCCTGTCCTTCATCCCCCTTGACCGCCTTGTTGGCGCCACCGAAGTCAGGAGCCTGGGTATCAACTGTCGGCGTTGCACTGATCGTATTCGATGTTGCTGACCAGTTACCGGCGGTGTCTTGTGTTCTGAGACTGAAATAGTAGGTGGTGGCCGGGGTCAGATTCTCAACCACCGCCTCGGAAAGGTAGCCCTCAGCGTAGGCGGCAGGCAGGTTGCCGGCATAGTTGGTTGTGGAATTGTAGTCCGTAGCAATGGCCGCGCTGGTGCCGTAGCGCAGGTCGTAAACATACGGCGTGGTATTGACCAGATTATTATCGTCGCCCGGCGCATTCCACGACACCTTGATGGAGCGTGGATTCGGGCCGGAGACAGCGGCCAGCGTCACCGCTGCTGGCGGCACATTATCGGCGTACCAGTGCGGTGTGGTTGTGTTGTTAAAGTGACAGTCGATGGTCGCACAGGAGTTGGTCGCGGCATTAAATACACCGTCGCTATCGTTGCCACCACCGATGATCCGCTTGTAGAACCAGTTTCCTGCGCTGTGTTGTGGCAATGTCGCGGTACCATCATTGTGATAGCTGCCGGAGCCAATCTCAGGGCCATGACAGTAGCCACAAGCGTCGGACTGGGCGATACCCTTGGCGATCATAGCCGCCATGTGCTCTGGATGTTTCCCTGGCTGGTCATCCGCCGTGGGGACGCCAGCCCCGGCGGTGTTGCCGTCCGGCCAGAAATTGCCGGCCTGGTTACCGTGGCAACCATCGCAACTGCCGCCGGAGGAGGCCGCGTCACCGGCGACGGTGTTGTACACCCAGCGTGGCGCCGATGGAGCGGTCAGGTTGACCAGGAAGTCATGATTGGCGTCATCGGCGCCAACCCCATCGTTACTGGCACCATCGTGACAACCGGCGCAACCTGATCTCCAGGTGCCCACCGGAGCCTCGTGGCGGCTGGAGTTGGTTCCGTTACTGTTGATATTGATCTGACCGTCGCCGTGGAGGGTCGTCCCCTCTGCTGCCCAGTCATTGGTTCCGCTAGTCCACGGGTAATTGCCGGTCGTCGCACCGATGACGTGACACGCGGTACATGCGTAACTGAGGTTACCGGTATCATTGTGGTTCGAGCTGTTACCACGCGTCGGAGTTGCCGCATGGCCGACACCGGTGTTCCAGCCGCTGGCGTAGTCGCCGTGACAGTTGGCACACTCGGTTCCGTCGCTGTTGGCGGCAGTGGCCGACCATTTGTAAGTCCAGCTGGTGCCGGCGCTGTGGCAGGCGGTGGTACAGGTCGGGGTCGCGCCGTCGGTGAAGCCGGCAAACATGCCACGATCGGTATTGGCCGGGCCATCGGCAACGAAAGTGCCGTCAACGTGCGTACCGCCCGCTGCGGGCAGGGAATCGTGACAGAAGGCACAATCGCCTCCCGCTCCGGCAATAGTCTGATCATGCACCACACCGGAGACGGTCGCCGTGACGGTATGCATCGCGTACTGTGGCATGTTGCTGCCACCGCCGATGTAGCCACCGCTGTGGCAATCGGTACAGGCCAGCCCCGGCGTGCCGTCAAATTCGGTCGTTACACCGGTGTGACAACTATTGGTACAGGTAATATTCGGTGTTGTTCCGGCGGTGGCGGTGATCGTCGCCGTGTTGTAGGTCACGTCGCCGCCGATATGCGCCGCGTTGGTGGCCGGAGTATGGCAGTCGTCGCAGCTGTTCGGAACGTAGCTGCCATTGTTGACGTGAACGACGTGCGTGCCCGTTGCCGGTGTTGCCGCATGACAGATCGTACAATCGGCGAGGGTTGCACCCCAGGTGTAGGTGTTATCGGCCGGAGCGCCACCCTTGCCGTCTTCATGGCAGGCATTGGTACCGCAGGTACCGCCGCTGTAGGTGAAAGCGACGCTGCCGGCGATATCGTAGCTGTTATCGAGATGGCCACTGGCCGGAGCGACGTTGCCGGCCCAGTCGGTGGCCGCAGCGTGACAGTCGGCACAGCCGATAGCAATACCGAACGTTGTTGCGGCACCGGTATGTGCGGTGTGCGCGGTATCGCTGGTGACATCGACATGGCACATGACACAGGCGCTGGTGTTGCCGTCGTACCAGCCGAAGATGTTATCCGGTGTGGTCTTGTTGAAGTGACAATCGACGGTGGCACAGGTGTCGGCGACATTGTCATAGACGCCGTTGTCCGCCGCCTTGGTCCACATGGTGTACATGGCGTTGACTTCGGCAGGCAGATTGGCTGCAATGCCGTGATCGCCGTCGGAACCCGGTGTGTCGTGACAGTAGGAGCAGAGCTCCTTCTGCTTGGCATCGGCGGTGCCGTTACCATTGTCGGTCAGCAGTTGGGCGAGCGTCTCGCTATAAACCTGTGCAGCAAGGGCCACCAGGTGCTCCTGGTGCGCACCGGCGGTATCTTCATCGGGCGTCACGCCGTCCGGCCAGTAGCCGTTGGCGCTGGTCCCCGCGTAGCCGCCGTGACAACTGGAGCAGAGAACCGAAGGCTCGTTGCCACCCACTGTGGCCGTTGTGAACGCGGTGGTGGTCACGGTGAAGTTGTGCGCCGCGTCGTTGCCGTGGCAACTGGTCGTGGTGCAACCGGCCCGATCGGGATTCGGCACCGTGTCGATGGCGAAGGTGTTGATCGCCGTCTGGTTCATGGTGATCTTGTCATCACCGTGGTTGCTGGTGATGCCGGTCGGATCCCACTTGCTGGTCCAGTTGTAGCCGGACGCCGAACCGATGGCGTGGCAGTCGGTACACGGATAGGTCAGCGTGCCGGTGTTGTTGTGCTTGCTGCCGCGAGTCGGGTTCTCGGTATGCGGCGCAACTCCGGTCACCCAGCCGTTGGCGTAGTCACCGTGACAGTTGGCGCACTCGCTGCCGTCGCTGTTGTAGGCGCTGGTCGCCCACTTGTAGGCCCAGGCGGTCCCGGCGCTGTGGCAGGTGGTGGCACAAGTACCGGTTCCCTGAGTGTAACCGGCAACAGCGGCAACCGTCACCGCAGCCCCGCTATCGAGAGTACCGTCGGCATGGCTGGCCGACGGAGCGGTGGTGTGGCAGGTGACGCAGTCGGCGGTGCCAGCACTGCCGTCGTCGAAAGAGCCGTCGTGGGCATTGCCGGTGACGGTGGGCAACGGATTGTTATCGTGCAGACCGGAGGTCGGGTTGTAGGCAGCGGTGTCGGTATCGGTATGACATTCCAGACAACCGGCGCCGGTCGCCGGAATGGCGATATCCCAGTCCGGGGTGCCAGTGGCATGACACGCGGCGGCGACACCGGAACCGGAGCAGGTGTTGCTGACATCTTCAAACACCATATTGGTACGAACAACAGCCGCTTCATCATTCAGCGCGGTGGCCATCCCGGTGTACATCGCGCCCTGATCAGCACCGCTGATGTCATCAATATGTGTCAGTGGCCCGGCGGTCGGAAGCGCGCCATCATCGAGGGTATGACAGTCGGTGCAGCCCTTGCCGGCATCAAAATGCTCGTCATGGCTGAGCGACAGATCACCTGCATTGCCAGCGCTGGTCGGCGCAGCCGCGTAGTAGTGACAGGCATCGCACGCCAGACCGGTGGTGTCGGTCCAGCGTCCGCCATTGCCGACGGTCGATGCATGGCAGGCAGTGGCACAGTCGAGATTGGTGGCGTTATAACCGACCGTGGTGTTCAGAATCGTTTTGCGTCCGGCGGTATTGCTGTGATTCAGCGTTGCGCCGATATCGGCAGTAAGATCGTAGCTATAGGCATCAGCCCCGGTGTGACAGACAGCACAATCGGAGATATCCTCGACATCCTTGTCGTTGCTCGCGGACTGGCTGTGGCGCACATGGGCGCCGGTAACCGGCGGGAAACCGTGACAGTCGTTACAGGCGGTGCCGACGCCGACTTTAAAGGCATCGGTGTCGCCGTGGCCGCCGTGGCAGGTGAAGCAGTCGGTCCCCTGATAATGGTCGCCGGTGCTGTTGTCGGCGTTGTTGTGGCTGGTCCCGGCGGCCACCGTGTGGCAGGTTGCGCAGATATCGTCGGCATTGGCCTCGCCCGCGCCACCGGCGGCGCCGTCATCCTCGTCGTAGGAGTTGAGACCAAAATCGGTCAGGTTGTCAAAGAAGACATCGGCGGCATACTTGCCGGTCAGCGACGGGTCATGGCTGAGCTGGTCGGCCCGAGTCGTCCAGATCATCTGAATGTTCTGATCGCCATGGACGTTATGACAGGCGACACACAGCTTGCTCTGGTGGGTATTGATCGCCTGGGTCGCTACCGATGCAGCGTTGACCGACCCTGGAGTGGCGCCGTGACAGCTGGCGCAGAAGCTGTCCTCGTTCCCCGCGTAGGTCGCCGGGAAAGTGTCATCGGTGCGCATCAGGTAATCACCGTTGATCCCGTCCCAATGCAGCGGACTGTCGGCCAGGTGACAATCGAGACAGTCCAGATTGGCGGCGACATTGCCTGATTGGGCATAGGCACCACTGGCGGTCGGGCGATTGTGCCCTGAGGTCCGCGCATAATCGACCGTGACGACCGTGTGCGTGTTGAAGTCAGCGCCGCATTGCGTGCCGCTATGACAGGTGGCGCAGTCGGTGGTAGCCGGGTTGCCCCAGACCGGCAGAACCTCGCCGGGATCGGCATCGTAGCCGTGGCATTCTTCGCAGATATCTTTGAAAGTGACCGGGTCTACCGGCGGTGCCAGATCGACAAGGCCATCAAGGTGACCAGCGTGGGTGCCGGCGTCAGCACCGGTCCCGTGGCATTGAGCGCAGGTCAGCAGCGGGCCGTTGGTATCACTGAAGTGGCGAGCATGTGAGCCGGTGGTAATCGGGCCGACGCCGCCATCACCACTGATATCACTGGCAATCCCGCCATGACAGGTATCACACTGCATGTCGGTGCCGTTGTCCCAGTCGACGCTGTTGCCGGTGTCGGTCGGGTCATGACAGTAGGAAGCGCAGGTCCCGGTGCCGGGATCATAATTGACCCCCACGGCATTGACCGCCAGAGCATTATACAATGCCGAACCGCTGGTCTGATAAGCGACATCGATCAGACCGTTGACATGGGTGCCGCCAGCACTTCCGTCCATCGCACCGATCGCCAGGGTGTCGGCGTCGAGCGCGGTGTTGACGTGGCAAACCGCGCAGCTGTATGTCTGCCCCATATTGAGGGTCGTTGTGCCCCCCAGGTGGGCGAGGTGCACCGCGGAATTGGATTTGCTGGTCATCGTGGCGGTGTTGTTACCGTGACACAGCGCGCAACGATTCGCCTGACCGTAGATGGCGCCAAACCCACCGGCCGCATAGTTGGCACCGGTGCCAGCCCAGGGCGGCGTGATGTTGACCGTGGTGTAGTCACGGGTCGGACGGCTGCCGCCGTAAGGCGCGCCGTTGGTATGACAGTAGACGTTCGAACAGGTGTAGGTACCGGTGCCATCATACGCCGGCGTCATGTTGCCGGTTTTGGCGATCGCGTCGAAGAATAAATCCCGGAACGTGTCGGGACGGGTCGCCGGAGCCTCACGGTGACCACCCGCGCTGGCACCGGCATCGGGACCGTGACAGACCTTGCAGTTATCGACCCCGGCGGTACCAACAAAATACCAGTCGAGGGAACCGGCCGGACTGGTCGGCAGATCGGCCCCGGCGTGCACTTTGTGCCCGGTGGTGGTTTCATCCTTGAAGTGACTGGTGCTGTTCAGATAGTCGTAAGGGGCGCCCTGATCAGCGGAGTTGTTCTCGGCATAACCGCCGTCGTTGGCCGGAACCAGTTGCCGGTCGCCGGGAACGTTGAGGTAGGGGGGGAACCCGTGGCACTGCCCGCAGGTCGCGGCCGAAGCATCACGATTGAACGAATAGAGGTTAGCCGGATCGTTGTGCCGGTGACAGGCGGTACACTCGTTGGAGTTGCCAGCTTCATGCTCGGTGGCCATTCCTTTCAGCGGCGGTGCGTTGACGTCGCCGTGACACTGCTCACAGAGACCGCCAGCTTGCCCCTCAATATCATCGGCCCACTTGGTGCGGGTGGAACCGCCAACCGGATAGACGCCAAAAGTGATCGGCGCAGCGGCACCGTTAATGCCGCCGGGGCGGGTCGGCAGTGGCTCCCGCGACTGCGCACGAAGGATATAGGCGTTCGGGGTGCCACCGTTGTAGGCGTGACCACCGTGACAATCAAGGCAACCGAGCATCTGTGTGGTTTGCCCGTGCAGCTCCATGGCGTGACAGGTCTGGCAAAGATTGGAACGCAGCTGGGCGGTTTCATTGCGGTTTGCGCCGGTGCGCAGCGGGCCGTCGGTACGCAGGATGTAACCGTCACCGTTGACCAGGGAACCATAGTTTGCCGAACCGTCAGCCGTGGTGGAACTGGAATCGGTAAAGTGCGTGCCATGACACGATGTACAGGAAACGCCGCCGTTGACCAGACGGACATCGCCATTGGCAACATTGACCAGGGGGGTGGCTTTATAATCGTTCGGCGCGGCAGCAACCGAGGCGCTGTAATCGGCAATAATCGGGTGGGTTTCGTAGGCAGAGGCGTTATTGACATTCCAGCCTTTATGGCAATCCAGACACAGCTGATCGGCATCGACCGGGACTTTAAGGAGAGCGGTCTTGACCGTTGCATCGGCATGCGGATCGTGGCAACGGAAACAGACCAGCTTGCCGCGGGTTATCCCGTAGCGACCGTTGAATTGGCGAGCATAGGTTGTCGGCGTGGTAGCACCTGCCGCAGCGACCGTTTCACCGCTGAACTTCATCCACAAATGTGACGACTGCTGACCCGGTACGGCAGCAAACTCGGCGACGGCGGTGTTGTATGCGTTACTGGCATCACCAGCGGAAAAATGCCCCTTCATGGTGTGCGATTGAGCATCATTAAAGACGTAGCTGGCATTGGCATGACAGGCAACACAAACACCGCCGTCCAGACTTGAAAAATCAAGTCCAGGTCTGTGACATTCACCACATGAGAGAAAATGGGTCTGCACCGCCACGGCAAAAACAGGAATTGCCAACAGCATCACCAGACATACAACCACTTTACGCACCGTAGATAACATCACCGACTCCTCTACCTTTTTGTCCAATTACCCGTCACCGAATAACGTCATTTTCAATTTGATTTGCAGATTAATTTCCGCGTTGCTGCGGAATCTACAGAAAGTTAACGTTGTTTAATATTAAGACATTTCACCTAAAGTTAACTATATTTAATAAACTTTTATTCATAATTGTACAGTGGCTCACTGGGTTTCATCTGCAAATATAATGCCGCCTTAACAATGTATATTCCGCTCCTTATTTTCCAGAGATTCGTGCCTGTTTGGTGCATCCTCACCTCACAACATCTCATGACTATTCACGCCATTTGGCAACAACACCCTGTCATCCCGCCATAGCACCAGCTTGAATCCTGGATTCAAGCGCTCCCTTCTCACTGTTTTTCAACCTGCCGTGCGTGGCCTTTTTATTGCATTAGACTTGGCTAATAAATGGAGGTAACATGACTGATCGCCCTTTTGCCAAAGCTCTCGTTTATCTGATCTTCACTCTTTCGGGATTTTGTGCCCTGGTTTATGAAGTTCTGTGGAGCAAACATCTTTCGTTGACCTTCGGCACAACGATCTACGCGGTCAGCATCGTCACCGCAACGTTTATGGGTGGAATCGCCCTGGGCAGCTACCTTATCGGCCGTTATGCCGACCAGAAAAAGAATCTGTTGACCATCTATGCGGTGCTCGAACTGGGCATTGCTCTCAGTGCGCTGTTCTTTGCTCCGGCCCTGATGGCCATTCAAACTTTTTATGTTTTTCTGGTGCAGTCGTTTGGCGGAACGGGGTTCGCCAACGCTCTGCATATTTTCTTTTCCGCCATTCTGTTATTGCCGGCAGCGGTCTACATGGGGGGCACCTTTCCGATCATGTGTCGTTTCTTTGCTCGCCAGAAAAGTGGCGGACAGATCGGTCGCCTCTATGCGATGAATACCCTGGGCGCCATGGCGGGTGCCTTTTGTGCCGGTTTCTATCTGATTCCAACGTTTGGCCTGTCAACCACCGGGTGGCTCACTATTGCCGCAAATACGCTGATCGCGATCACCGCACTGGTCCTCTCGCGCAGTCTTGGCAAGGCGGAAGCCACGGTCGACGTATCGATGAGCAAACGCCATTCCTTGCCGCAACTGGCGGCTGACAACAAGGTTCTGCTGTTGAGTATCAGTGCCATCGGCTTTTTTTCGCTGGCGTACGAGATTCTCTGGACTCGCGTATTTCTGCTCTTTCTCGGCAACACCACCTATGCCTTTGCGCTGATGCTCAGCGCCTATTTGATCGGCATTGCTATCGGCGGCGCACTTTACGCCCGCAACGTTCACCCGCAGCTCAACGAACGCCATATCTTTATTGTCCTTGCTGGTCTGATGGGGGTTTCAATCCTCGTCACGGTGCCGTTTTATGATCAACTGGCCTATCTGTTCCAGTTTGCCCACGAGGCATCCGGCGAGCGCTGGTGGCACCTGTCAACGCTCTCGTTCCTGATTGTTTTTAGCGTGATGTGTCTGCCGACCATCTTTTCCGGCGCGCTCCTCCCGGCGGCGGTTGCCATTGTCGATCCGGGGAAAGCCCGCACCGGTGAAGGGGTGGGGCTGGTGGTATTTTGCAACACGACCGGCGCGGTGCTCGGCAGTCTGGTCGCAGGATTCACCCTGATCCCGGCGTTCGGACTGTTGAACAGCTTTCGCTTGCTGGCCATCGCCAACATTCTCCTGGCCATTTTTATCTCTTATCGGCTAACCACGCAGCGCTCAAAAGCTTTCGTCCCGATCCTGCTCATCGTAACACTGGTGGCAATCTTTCTGCCGACGCAGTGGGATCAGTCCTTGATGAACAGCGGTGTGTATATTTACGCGCCGAAATACGCCAGCATGGGAGGACTCAACAAGATCCTTGCCGCCGAAAAAATTATCGAAGTGATTGAGGGGGTCGATACGACCGTTGCGGTTCATGAGAACCTGGATGGCACGAATCGTTTCTTTACCGTCAACGGCAAAACAGACGGCAGCACCGGGCGGGATGCCGCAACCCAGATTCTGGTCGGTCATCTGCCGATGCTGCTCCATCAGAGTCCGCAGGACGTGCTGGTGATCGGCCTGGGAACCGGGATGACGCTAAAAGGATTGAGCAACCATCCCACGAAAAATATCACCTGTGTCGAAATTTCTCCCGGCGTGGTTGAGGCATCGTCTTACTTTGACGACGCCAACGACTTTGCCCTGTGCGACGCCAAGATCAATCTTGTCCTCAACGATGGACGCAACCTGCTGCTGACCGAGCCACATAATTACGACGTGATCGTTTCCGAGCCATCAAACCCCTGGCAAGCGGGGAACTCAAATCTCTTTACCGCTGAATTTTACGATCTTGCCGCCAGTCGCTTGAATAGCGGAGGAATTCTCTGCCAATGGATCGGCCTTTATGATATTGAACCGGGCAACCTTAAAATTGCCTGCAATACCTTTTTGCGCACCTTTGAACACGTTTTGGCCTTCAAGGCCGGATCCGACCTGATCCTGCTGGGAGGGAACACACCACTGCAATTTGACTACAGCGCACTGCAGGAGCGCATAAACCATCCCCAAATCAGCCAGGTGTTAAGAGAGATTGAGATCGAATCAGCTGGCGACCTGATCGCCAAACATTACCTGTATGACCGCAGTGCGCTCCTCGATTTTGCACAAGGGGCCGGACTTAATACCGACGATATGCCGATTCTGGAATATTCCGCCAAATATAATCTGGGTGAGCATACACTGGGCGAGTTCCAGGCCACCAATATGCAAAATCTTCTCGCCGCGCAAAAAAACATTATTCTGCCGATTATCAATCTTGGCGCAACCCGCTGGCAAGTCGCCGAGAACCTGCGCGAACTGGGGATCGGTTATTCCAAATCGGGGCGCAGCGATACGGCTTCCCACTTTATGCGCAAAGCGCAATCACTCGAACCGGGGAAAACGTCACCAGCCTACAATTGATGGCGTCGCAAAAAGTCCGCCCTCCGGCGTTACGCTGCTTTTTCAGGACCTCGACCTACCTGATGTAGGCCTTCGCCCCTGAAAACCCACCAAGCCTTGGAGGACAAAATTTTTGCTTAGCCATCTCATTCTTTTTTGCAGATGCATTGCCATTGATCAGCATGTTGGAAAATTGACAGGAGCTGGTAAGCTATCAGGGAGATGGTTCTCTTGGCGCAATTTTATGATGGAGTCTCCCATGTCTGAAGAACGCCGTCACTACGGTCGAATCCCCTTCGGTATCGAAATCCTCCTGCGTACCCCGGAGGAAACCTGTCTTGGAACGCTGCTCGATATTGCCCTTAAAGGTGCGCTGCTGGAGTTCCCCGCCCCGCCGGAAACCTTCGGCATGGGGGCTCTTGGTTGGCTGAAAATCCGCCTTGAAAATGATTTCGTGCTTGAATTTACCGTTAAAAACGTTCATGTCGATGGCTTGCAGGTCGGCGTGCGGTTTACCGAATTCAGCCTCGACACCCTCAGCCACCTGCGCCGCCTGCTGGAACTGAACAGCGGCGACGCCGAGTCGGTCAAGAATGAATTACCCTTTCTGATTGAACACGAATAACCTGTTCTGCGGCATCCCTGTTGCAAATCCTTTGGTGGTAGATAGAAGACCTTTCGCGGCTGAAAGCCGCTCCCACAGGGGGGGGTGGTGCATGAAAACCAAAAAAGTGTTTTCTCCGTGTCCTCCGTGATCTCCAGTGAGCGAAGCGAACGGGTGGTAAATAATGAAACCCTTCGCGGCTGAAAGCCGCTCCTACATAAGCTGAATACCCTATTTCTTCTTGCTCCGGGGGTGTGCCGCATCATAGACACTCATCAGGTGATCCATCCCGACTTTGGTGTATTTCTGGGTGGTTGACAGCGAGGCATGGCCGAGGAGTTCCTGAATCACCCGCAGGTCGGCACCACCATCGACCAGCAGGTGGGTGGCAAATGAATGGCGCAGATCGTGCGGGGTGGCATCTTTGAGGATCCCGGCTCTGAGCAGGCAGGTTTTCATCTTGCGCTGAATCGAGCGTTGGGTCAGGCGCCCCCCGTTCCGGTTCAGAAAGAATGCTTCGCCCGGATCGGGCGTCGCGCCACGGCTGGCCAGATAATCGTGCAACGCCACAAGTGCCTTGCTACCGACCGGCACAATCCGTTCCTTGGCACCCTTCCCCATCACCCGCACCTGATGCTGTTCAAAATCAAGATCGACAATATTGAGCGCCGTCAACTCACTGATCCGCAACCCGCTGGAGTAAAGCAGCTCAAAAATCGCCCGGTCACGCAGGCCCCGCTGATCACCTCCGAACTCGGCGTCAAGCAGGGCAAAAACCTGATCGACTGACAGGGTGTTCGGCAGATACTGTTCGGCTCGGGGCGTCCCGAGCAGGTCGGCGGGACTCGCGGCAATGCGTCCTTCTCGCACCAGCCAGCGAAAAAAGGTCCGCAGGGTCGACAGTTTGCGACCAATACTCCTTTTGCTGTTACGTCTGTGCAGCAAGGCCAAAAAACGGCGCAACACCAGCGTATCAACCGTGCACGGATCGAGCGGCTTGCCCTCGTCTTCGAGAAAACGGACAAATTCGTCGAGATCACGCCGATACGCGGCGCGGGTATGGGGCGAGAGATTGCGCTCGACATGCAGATGGTGTTCAAAAGTGGTGACAAGTTGTTTCATGATTCTTCCCTGATAGCGCGCTGAAGACCATCATGCCAGCAAACGATCACAAGTGCAAACGATTGACGCTCTGGAAAACGCGTGCGATAATGCTTGATGGCGTCGCAAAAAGTCCGCCCTACTGCGTTACGCTGGTTTTTCAGGACCTCGCCCTACCTGATGTAGGCCTTCGCCCCTGAAAAACCACCAAGCCTTGTAGGACGAAATTTGTAACTGTTCAGCTCTTCTGTAGGAGCGGCTTTAGCCGCGAACCATCGCGCCTGAAGGCGACTCCTACAGCGTCATTCCTGCATGATTTTAGCCGGGATCCAGATTTTCAGGGTTGAAAGTCTGGATCCCCGACAGGATCACTCGGGGATGACGACCCTTGGACGGGTAGCTGAATAGTTACCGAAATTTTTGCTTAGCCATCTCATTATTTTTTGCGAGTGCATCAAGTTTGTAGAGGTTATGAGATGATGAACTGGTTGATTATCTACATTCAAGTTGTTGCCGCCGGCGTGGCCATTCCGGTGGTGGTTTCTTTTGCCCTGGCCTGGTATGAGGCAGCCAATGCCGATCCCCGCTTGCTGGACGAACGGTTCAGCCCGCAGCGGCTGTGGCTGGCGGTGATGCTTATGGTTCAGGAGTATCTGTGCCTGCTCATCTGCGTTCTCAGTCAGCCGATCGGCTGGTTCCGCCCGCTCAATCCCGCGTCGCGTCCGTACCGGGAAACTCCGGTGATCTTACTCCACGGACTTTTTCAAAATCATGCCTGCTGGCTGTGGGCGCGCCTGTGGCTGCGACTGTGCGGCTTCAAGTCGGTTCATGTGATCAATCTGCCCCCGTGGCGGGACATCGAAACGCTGACCGAGCAGGTGAGCAGAAAGGTCGACCGGTTACGCCTGTCTCACGATGTGGATAAAGTTCATCTGGTCGGGCACTCGATGGGCGGCATCATCGCGCGCAACTATATTCGCCTGCGCGGCGGTTCATCACGCGTGGCGCGGTGCGTGTTGCTTGGCGCGCCAAACTCCGGCTCGCGGATGATCCCCTTCGCGGTCACCCGCCTGGCGCGCACCATCATGCCCGGCAGCACGTTTCTGCAGCGCTTGAATCAATCGCCCCCGGCGGCGGAAACGGTCGTCACCAACATTTACTCACAGCACGACAATCTGGTACTCCCGCCGACCAATGCCCGGCTCGCCACCGCCACCGAAGTGCCCCTGGTCGGCGTCGGTCACAACACCCTGCTCTTCCACCCCCGTGCGCTCAATGCCGTGGTCGCCGCCCTGCGCGGGCAGACACCCACCGGATGAGTCATCGCGTCAGCCTCCTTGGCGCTGCTGATTATCGGCGCTTAACGGTCGAACACGCAATGGCCACCCTGCTGCAACCGCTCGGCGGCATTGCCGCATTTGTCACCCCCGGTCAAAAAGTGCTGCTCAAACCGAATATGCTCTCTGGCAAGGAACCGGAACGGGCCGTCACCACCCATCCCGAAATTGTCTTTGCCGTTATCCGCCAGGTTCAGGCCGCGGGCGGAATCGTGTCGGTCGGCGATTCACCCGGCGTCGGCAAAGCGCACAGTGTTGCCGAAAAATGCGGCATCATGGCGGTGATCGAAGAGACCGGCGCAACCTTCGCGCCTTTTGCCGAATCAGTGCCGGTGTACATTCGCTCCGGCACCTTCCATCAGCTCGAAATTGCCCGGGACATCCTTGACGCCGATGTCATCATCAACCTGCCCAAGCTGAAAACCCACCAGATGATGGGGCTGACCTGCGCGGTCAAGAACCTCTTCGGTGCCATTGTCGGGATGCGCAAACCGCAGTTACACTTGCAGGCCGGGACCGACAAGGCGTTCTTCGCGCTGATGCTGCTGGAGTTGGCGGAACGCGTCGCCCCGGCACTGACGATCGTCGATGCCATCACCGCCATGGAGGGGGACGGCCCCGGCGGCGGCGATCCGGTCCACCTCGGAGCTGTCCTCGCGGGGAGAAGTCCGATCGCCGTCGATACGGTAGCGACGGAACTGGTTGGCATGCACATACCACAGGTCTGGACCCAAAAATTGGCGCGCGAAACCGGTCGCCCCCTGACCAGCCTGAGTGAAATCGAACTGCTCGGCACACCGCTCGCGACACTTCGCCCGCCGTCATTTCGACCGCCCAAAAGCACTGATGTCAACTTCGGCCTGCCCGGTTTTTTGCGGCGTCCACTGCGAAACGCCCTCACCGCGCGCCCCCGCCCGAATCACCCGCGTTGTATCCGCTGCGGCCTGTGCGTCGCGCACTGTCCGCCGCAGGCAATGACCATCGTTGACCAGCGACTGAAAATAGACTATGCGCGCTGCATCCGCTGCTTCTGCTGCCAGGAATTGTGCCCGCACCAAGCGCTGGAAACGCAGCAAGGGGTGCTCTTGAAACTGCACCAGCTGCTGCGCTGAACCTCTTGAAAAGGTCGCATCTATAACGACAAAGGGCCGGAAATCTCCCGGCCCTTTGTCGTTATGCTCTGTTTTCAGTTCAGCAGGGATGAACGTTGCTGCTCCCTACTACTTTTGGCTTCAGATACTTTTTCATGATGTTGCCTCCTTGTTTAAAGGGTTATTCAACCCGTCTTTTACCACGGTGTCACCTTGTTCCAGCCTTTTTCATCCGGGGTATTGTCTCCGTTAAGATCAATCATCCGGTGACAGTTCTGCGCCGTCGAGAGATGCGAGAGTTTCGTGGTGCCCCATGAGGAAGTCGTTGTACCGAAAGACGACCAGGCTGCATTCCCTGAGTAATCATCCTCCCAGGTGTTATGAGTTACGTCGAGACAGTTGGTGATCATCAATTTCGGCAGACGCGAGGCATGTGGGTTGTGACACTTGGAGCAGGAGAACTGATGATAACCGCTCTCCACTGTCGTGGCATCGACGCTATTCCCCCAGGCAAAAGTCAGATTAGGCGTCGTAACCTTGGTCGGGGTTTGAAGTGGTGCCAGATATCCACCATCAGTAGAGCGAGGTCCATATCCATAAGTCGCCTTTGTGCTGTCGCTGGTATTTTGGAAGCCCATCCACCCGCCAACATTCGGATTGATTCCGGCGGAGCCACCCAGGGCACCGATAGTCCCGTTGCGGCCACCGGCCACACCCTGAAGGAAGATGTTCGCCGCGCCTTCGCCGGAACCGCCAAGAACCGAGTTGGCGTGACCGTTGGTGGCGCTGATCCAAAGATTCTCGCCGGTTGTCTGGTCAAGATCGTTAACCGACGTGCTGTGACACAGTTGACAGAGGGCGGCGGAAGATTCATAGGTCCAGCCAGATGTCGGGTTGCCACTGTTCTGGTCAATCCAGTAACCACCCATCTCCTGAGTGGTACTCGGGTTGGCCCGTGGCACAGCACCATAACCGTAGCCGGGGCTGCCAGCTGTAATCTGCGCAGTGTAGGTTTGCCCCGCCTGTGGCGCACCGTCCTCCTTGTAAGGATTGCTCTTCCAGGTGCCACGCAGGTACGGCGGACCGGTCGGATCGAGGTTGTCGCCGGCCAATGGAGATGTGTTGCTGTTGTGGACGTCGTGACAATTACTGCAATGGATCTTGCCAACCGCATCGACGCCGCCGTTGGTGTATGCATATGCCGATCCGGTCAGGGCCGAGGTACCGGTTGCATCGGTGGAATGCGTGGACCGGATGGTGCCGGTCTTGTAGCTGAAACCGTAGGTGCCGGTCGTCCCGCTGGTCCAGGTGGCACCGATCCAGTTCGCTTGGTTGAGGGTCCCGAAATTATACACATTGCCGTTGCCGGGATCGGTGACGGTATTGGTCGCGCCATCGTCGGCCCCCCACTCGGAGATACTGTTGGGGGTGTGACAGCTCCAGCACAGCTCCGCTTCGCTGCTGACCTCACCACGTGCGCCAATATTGGCCTTGAGATGAACCCCGCCGGAAAGGTAGTTAATCCCGACACGGCTGTCGTTGGGAATCAGAATGATGCCGGTACCGTTTCCTTCGATCCATGAGCCGTTATCGAACGTGCCGTATCCGGTCGTATCAGAGCCCACCAGACTGAATTGCGTGGCGTTGATCACGGCAGTATTGTAGGTATGATTGTTAATCTCGGTCATGCCGGTTGTGGTGTGAATCGACACCTTCTCTCCCCCGGCCAGGTTGTGGCCGTGCTCGGTGGTCACGACCGCCGGGCTGGCGTTGGTGATGGCGATAACCTTTTTATCCTTGGGATGGCCGCCGACATGACACCAGGTACAGTTCCCCGGCATCGGATCACCGGTTTGCGGATCATTATTCGGGTCAGCAATCAACTTGTTCGGATCGGTGACGTGACTCGGTGTATTCCCGCCCATGCCGTGACAATTCGTGCAGTAAAAGACCGCGGCACTGTCCCATGTGGGTGTCGCTGTTGACGGATGGCAGGACTCAGGAGACATGCTGGAACAGCTTCCGGCGGTCGTCGGAGTCCCTTCTGTCCATACAGCGCTTGCCCCGGCGGCAGCGAGATCGAGATCGACATCAATAATCCCGTCGGCATGGATTGAATTGCCCGGTCGTGATGCGCCGTGGCAGAGGCGGCAAGAATCCCCCTTGCTCATGCGGAACGATGAGTTGATGTGCGCAACGTGCGCGCCAACATATTTGCGTTCGGCTTCGGTCGCACCGGTACCGTCATAACCATGGTTATCGACCGGCGGTGCCGCCTTGACATCGTCGCTCGGATCATCGAAGGAGTGACTGTATTGATCAAAGACGCGACTGTTGTCACCGTGACAGGCACTGCACGACAGCGTGGCATCGACAGACCAGGTGGCAGAAACCGCCGGACCGTGACAACCGCTGACATTGAGCGTACTCCAGTTACCACAGGAGCCGTCATCCATATTGTCCCCGGTGGCATTGAACCCGCCGGAACCGTCGGCATCTTTATAGATGACGAGTGAGTTATAGGTATAGATATAGCCGGAGTTATAGGTGGTGGCGACCACCGGCGACGCGGTCTTCCACCCCAGCTTGATGACACCATCCTGGTGGGAAGTGGTAAAGCTTGCTGCCTCGCTGCCGTGACAATTGGCACACTCGGCAATCGTGTAACCATGTCTGGCGTGGTTGCCGATAGTCGCTGTTTCATCCGGCGGCGTTGAGTGGCAGATGCCACACTTCGGCCCGGCGTCGACTGTCGCCGCAGTGTAGGCGAGCGGTGAAGCGTTACCCCCTTCATCAAGTGCCTTGATGGCGAAGTAATAGCTGCCAGCGGCCAGATCAAGAACCTCATACCCTTGACCGTTACCGCCAAAGTCGGGGTAAGGCTCGGAATCGAGCTGCGTCGCCGCGTTGTACTTGATCCCGGTGTCAATGATCGCATCTGCCAGGCGGATATCATAGGCGGCGGCGCGGCCATTGTTGGCACCATCATCGCCCGGAGCGGTCCAGCTGAGGTAGACCGAACCCTGTTTCGGTCGGGTTTCGGCCTTGAAGTGGGCAATCGCCCCCGGAGCGACATTATCGCCGGAGTTGTTGACAGCGAGGTTCGATGAGGTCGCCGCGGTATGCGAGAGCACCTTGCCGTTAATCACATCACCGGCCTCGACGCGCACCTGGACATTACTCACCGCGCCGGCCAGAGCAATCCCGGCCGCCTGGGTATCCCAGACCAGCGGAGTATCGACAGTGGCGTTGGTCGTCAACCCGGTCGCAATAATGTAGGGGAAGCCATCGGCACCACCGTTGGCGGAACCGTAAACATCGTAGTGAACCGTGTCGGCCACACCATCCACGGTGTCTGTCGATGCCGCCCACCAGATACTGGCATTGGCACCGGAAACCGTACTACTCACCGTCGGTGCGGTCGGTGACGTATTGATCGGTTGGGTGGCGAAGGAGAGGATCCCCCCCTTGCTGGTGGGGCCCCAACCGATACTGGTGACGGCCCCGGCAGTGACGCTGACCCGGACACCGAGTTTGGCATTCATCGCCGCCGTTATTTGTCGCTGGGCTCCGTTGAACTTGAAGGTCACCAGACGCGTCGCCCGTTTGGCAACAGTCTGGTCACTGGCCCAGAGCGCCGTGGAGAAGGAGTTGAAAGTGCTGGCGCCAGTGATGTACCCGAGCTCGGCGCGCAGCGTCGTCACGGCGTTGGAGTTCACGATATTAAGGCTGAAACCGCTGGCAAAAATATCGGTTGTTGCCGCGAACGTTGTCGGCCCGATAAAGACTGCGGGCAGCGTACCGGTTGTGCCGTTGGTGGTATGCACGGTCGCCAGCATTGGAATATTGGTTGTGGCCGTGCCATTGGCGTAGTAATTGACATCGGCCTTCGGCACCGTGGACAGACCCTGCGGAATCGCCTGGAGGACAATGGTGTTGGTATCGGTATTGCCGTAGGCGTCCCTGGCGCGTACTGCAAAGTTGTAGGTCTGACCATCGGTCAAACCGGTGACCCGGAAATGAGTATCACCGGTGCTGGCCTGCGGCGCACCATAAGTAATCGTAGCGGTACTCCACCAGATATCGTAGGTGATCGGCATCGAGTGATCTTCGGCGCGGGTCCAGCTGAGGGCAACCGTGCCGGCAGCGTCGAGCGCCTTGGCCGAATCGAGACCGTACCATGTCGGTGATCCGGTCAGCACCGGCGGCGTGGTGTCGGCGCTGGCGGGAACGGCGTAGCTGATGTAACCGCCACCGTTGGCGGTGCCACCGAAGTTGCCGGTGACGTCGTAGGTGCGCAGGGCAAAATAGTAAGTGGTGCTTGGATCGACCCCATGAATAATCGCTTCCTGCGCGGCGCCCATGCGCTTGACAGTCGGCACGCCCTGGACATGGTTGGTCGTTAATCCAAAGTTGGTGGCAATGGCCGAGGTTGTGCCCATACGGATGTCATATTTGTAAGCGGTTCCGTCCAGTGTACCGTCGTCGCCAACAGCAGTCCAGGTCAGTTTGATCGAACGCGGTACCGGCCCGGCTGCCGCAGTCAGCGTGACATCGCCCGGAGCCACGGTATCGGTGTACCAGTGCGGCGTGAACGGCGCATTGGCATGACAGGCGACGGTGGAGCAGGTCTGCGGAGTGGAACGATAGAATCCACTATTGTCATCAGCCGCGCCGACGATCTTCTTCATCTTGGCGGCAATGTTAAGATCGGCGACACCATCGTTGTTGGTATCGGTGTTGCTGACATCGGCCGGAGCGGCTGACTGATCGCCGGAGTGAACACCACCTGGGTGACAGTAGATACAGGTGGCATTGCGATTGGCCAGGGTATCTCCCCCTGCCATATGCTCAACAATCGCCGCAATGTGCTCAACATGAACCCCTGCGCGGTCAGGATAAACCGTGCCATCCGGCCAGTATTGGCTGGAGCCGTTACCGTGGCAGCCGTAGCAGGAGCCGCCGGCGGCGAAGGAGCCGAGTTCGACGATCCAGGCAGAATCTGCCAGCTTGTGTAGGGTCGAGGCACCGCCATGGCAACCGGCGTTATCGCACCCCCAGTTGGTCTCGTTGTAGTTGGTGCCACCGTTCATGGTGATCTTGCTGTTACCGTGCATCGAGGTGTCGGCACCGCCCTGGTTCCAGAGATTGGTCAGAACGTAGTTGTCGTCCTTGTCGGCGGCCCCGTTGAAGCCGTGGCATGACTTGCAGACCGAGTGGCTGGTCATGACTTCCGGGTTCGTGTCGCCATCACGATCGATAATGTGATCAGGAGCGATCCCCGCGACCCACGTAGCAGCAGCGTAGCCAACACCGATGCCACCGTGGCAGTTGCCACACTCGGCACCGTCGCTGTTTACAACGGTGGTGGCCCACTTGCGGCCCCAGTCACCATTGTCGCGGTGGCAGCCAGCCGCCAGGTTGACCCCGGTGCCCATGCAGGATCCGGTCGCCGCATCGGTGTAGGCTGCAAAGAGACCGCGGTCGGTGTTACTGGCACCGTCGGCGACAACACTTCCCTTGATGTGGGTCGTTGTCTGGGTACGAATGGTGGTGTGGCAGGCCTCGCAACCGCTGGCATGGAGGGTGGCGTCATGCTTCTTGCCACTGACGCGCGGGGTGACGGCGTGCAGGCCGGACGTCGGCAGCAGGGCGGCACCGACCTTGCCAGTGACATGGCATTCGAGACAGGCCAGAAGGTTGCTGTCGAGCCAATCGCCGCTGGTCGCTTCATTGACCAGGTGGCAGTTGTTGGCGCAGCCAGCCGTTCCTGCCGTATGAACGGTGATCGACACGCCGGTGTTAGCGGTCGCATTGATATGCGTAGTTCCGCCAATGGTCGTGGCGGTGGCATTGGCATGGCAGCTACCACAGCTTGAGGTGACATAAGCGGCGTTAGTGACGTGCTTGGCGTGGCGACCAGTGGCCGGTTGCGGCGCACCGGAACCGTCGTTGTGACAGATAGTGCAGTTGTCGGTGCTGCTGACGGTGCGGTTCCAGGCTGGTGAGGCGACGTTAGCGCCCTTGCCGTTCTGGTGGCAGAGACTGGCCGAGCAGGTTCCATAAGTATTGGTGCCACCCACCGTCAGCGTCGCCGGGGTGCCGGTATAGGTGATACCAGCTTTGAGGGTGACACTGCCATCCATATGGGCGGTCTTGCCGCTCATGCTCGATGCACTCACCGCGTCATGGCACTCTTCGCAGCCGACCACGGCGCGCCCGAAGGTAGTGGCGAAGCTGGCGTTCATATGCGGATCGTGCGACGAACCGAGGGTTGAGCTGGTGGCATGGCAGGCCGCGCAGCCAGCAATCGCCGTCTGCCAGGTGTAGACCGGGGTGGCGGCGTTCTTGCCGTTGTTGTGGCAAAGGTTGGTGCCGCAAGTCCCGACCGTACGGGTGGCGGCGTTGGTGTAGGTGCCGGTGTAGCTGACCGTGACACTGCCGCCAGAGACAGCGAAGGCGCCGTTGATATGGCCGCTGCTCGGCACAACGTATGGCGACCAGGTCGGGTTGCCACCGTGGCAGCTGGCGCAGCCGATCACCTTGCCGAAGGCAGTGATCGGTGTGCCGACGTGGGCGTCGTGGGTGGCACCGGTGGTGTCGGCGGTGGTCACGGTGATATCATTATGGCAGAGGGCACAATTCTGTGTCCCTGTTCCGTACCAATCGAAAGTCGCGGTCGTGGCGGTCGCCTTGCCGTTATGGCACTCGACGCTGCTGCAGTTTCCGCTGGTGTAAGTGGCGTCACTGTCGGCGGTATCCCACATGGTCTTGGAGGAGCGTACTGCGTTGGAGACGAAGACCTCAGCCGGCAGAGCAGCGGTATCGCCATGGTCGAAATCACTCCCTGGTGCCGTATGGCAGTAGGCGCACAGATATTTCTGCTTGGCGTCGGCCGTGCCGTTGGCGTTGTCGGTCAGCAGTGCGGTGATGGTCTCGCCGTACTTGGCCTGGGCCAACCTAGTCATGTGGATCAGGTGGCGCCCGCCATTGTCCTCGGTGGCGTCGTTGCCGACCTTGTCCGGCCAATAGTTGGCGGCATTGGTACCAACGGTCAGACCACCGTGGCAGGTGGCGCAGGTCACGGTCGGGGCATCACCAGCGATCGTGGTCAGCGTCCACTCGGTGACGTCGTAGGCATGTTTACCATCGGTCTGCCAGTTGGTGTGGCAGTCCGGGCAACCGGAGAGGGTGCTGACCCGGACGAAACCGGTGCCGGTGATGTTGACGTTGATGACGCCGTTGCCGTGCAAGGTGGTCGCCGCGGCATCAGCCGGTTTCCAGTCGTTGCTGCCGATGGTGAACGGATAGACGGCTGCGGCCGCTTCAAGGGCATGGCAATCCATGCACTCGTAGGTCTTGCCGGCCTTGGTCCCGTGGGTCGACTGGGCCTTGGCATTGGTATGGTGCTGAACGTTAGTGTTCCAGCCGTTGACCCAGTCACCGTGACATCCAGCACAGGACGCTGTGGCGTTGGCGGCACCTTCGTGCCACTTGCGCTTCCAATCGGCCGTCTTGGTCGGCTGCTCGTAGTGACAGCCGGTCAGACTCGGGGCGCAAGTCGGTGCCACGTCGTCCGTATAGCTGATGGTGGCAGCGAAGGTGATCTTGAGATTGCCGGCGGTGCCGCGGGTGGCGTCCATCACACCGTCCTGATGCCCGCTCGACGGCACGGAGGTATGGCAGGTTTCGCAGTTGCCGGTACTTACGCCGCTGTTGTAGAAGAAGCTTTCGTCGTGCTGGATGCCGGAGACCAGCGGAGTGACGCTGTGCAGACCAGATGTTGGATTGACGGCACTGCTGCTCTTGTCGGTATGGCAGTCGATACAGGCCAGGGCCGAGCCGCCCCATGTCGGGGAACCGGTCGCATGGCAGCCGAGGCCGCTGTTCGCCGTGGCGGTGCCACAGGAGTTGGTTTCGTCATTCCAGCTAGCGTACTTGGTGGTCGCCAGGGTGAAATCAACCGTCGCTTCGTCCTGAGTCGCGTTGCCGCGATCAGTCAGGATTGTCCCATCATTGGTCACATTGAGGGCCCAAGCTTCGTGGTCGGTGATATGGATACGCGGCGCCACGGTATCGGTCTCATTGTTGGTATGACAGTTGACGCAGAGTTTCCCTTTGTCAAAGTGCTTGTTGTGGGTGGCGCTGATCGCCTCGCGATTGCCGCTGGCAACATTGCCAGCACTGGTCGGGGTGGCGCTCCAGTAGTGGCAGGAGTCGCAGTTCAAACCATTACTGTCGGTCCAGTAGCCATCGTCTATCAAGGGGCCGACGCCATCATTACCGGAATAGTGACAAGCACTGGCGCAGGTTCCGTTGGTAATGCCAGCCGCCAGACTGACGCTCGCATCACTGTGCGCCAAGGTAAATGTCGCGGCGCCGGGGTGGCAGACGTCACAATCAAATTTATCTTCTGATTCTTCATGGGTAGCGACATTAACGTGTGCTGCGTGTACGCCGGCCTTCCCCGCCGGACGATCATCGCTGGCGGTCGGCGGATTACCGTGGCAATCGTTGCAGGCGGTGCCGCCGGTCGGCATGAACCCGCCATTGACACCGTTATGACCGTGGCAGGTCAGGCAGTTTTCACCTTCATGGTGGGTACCACTGGCGGTCCGGTTGTTATGCACCGTTGCGGTGTGGCAGGTCGCGCAGATGTCGTCACCGTTGGCCGCATCTGCTTCATCAAACGAGTCGGCCCCGGTTACATTGTAGAGGACGACGCTACCGAGGAAATCAGCTTTGACTTCGGCGATCATCGCGATGTTGCTTCCCGCGCCATGCGGATCGTGACATGCAGTGCAAAGAGCCGCAAAGTCGAGCCGTTTCTGTCCGGTGTAGGCAACTTCCATATTGGAATGGGTCTGCACGCGCAGCGTCGCTTCGGCACTACGTGAACCGGCGGCGGTGTGGCAGTCTTCACACGTGAAGGCCACTTGCAACAACTTGGTTGCGGCACCACCGACGTGATCAGCGTTGATTGCAGTCAGGTGACAGGTGGTGCAGGTTTTGTTTGCAGCAGGACTGCCGGTGACCGGGTAAGCATCACTGGCGGTCGGGCGGTTGTGTCCGCTGATATCGGCCATCGTTTTAGCCGGAGCAGTGACCGTAGCCGCCGAAGCATCGGTGTAGCTGGTCACACTGGCACCGGTATGGCAGGTAAGGCAATCGATGCTGCCGCTGTTCCCCCAGATCGGTGAGGTATCAGCGCCCTCAACGCCATGACATAGATCGCAAGATGCTGCGACGGTCAATTGCGTGACCACGCCGTCAACATGGCCGCTGTGTACAGCCGTGCTGGCTCCGGCACCGTGGCATGCATCACAACTGATGTTGGCGCCAGCCGGGTCGATGTGTATTGCATGGGAATTCGTCGTCAACGTTGCCGAGGTCACGCCGTGGCAGCTGCCGCAGGCGGCGCCGCCGACGCCAGCATCCCAGTCAGCGGTCGTGCCCAAATCCGCCGGGTCGTGGCAGTAGACCGAGCAGGTTCCGGTTGTTGCATCGTAATTTACGCCAAGAGCATTTGTTCCCAGCGCATTATAAAGGACAGACCCGCTGGTCTTGTAGACGATATCGTACAGGGTATTGACGTGCTTGCCACCAGATGCCGGGCTGAGCAGGTCAATGCGATTTGCGCCGCTGGCCAGCGTTGTACTGTTGACAGCCGTTTGATTGTGACAAATGGAGCAATCGTTACCATATCTGTCGAGGTGTTTGGCGTGCGCGGCCGAGTTCCCTTTGGTGTTCATTGTCGCCGCGGTATTGCCATGGCAAAATGCGCATTCATGGGTCGGGTTGGTCTTGCCAATAATGGTGCCCTTGCCATTGGCCCACGCCGGGGTCGTCACGGTACCGACCGCATAGTTGCGCGTCGGCCCGTCACCCGTTCTTGGCGCCCCGTTACTGTGGCAGTAAAGGGCCGAACACTTATTTGTTCCGCTATCGTACGTTGCCCCCGCCTGGTCAACATTTGCGTAAAAATTTATATTTCTGAACCCGGTCGTATACGGCAAGGTCGACTCTTGCTGATGGGTCGGAATAAAGTTTTCGTGACACGGCTCACAGGCATAGACGCCGTTGCCGAAGATATAGTCCGAGGTTGCGCCTTGAGTCGTTCCCCCTGCCGCGTGGGCGTTGTGCGGGGTTGTTGATTCATCTTTAAAGTAGGTCACACTGGTGTGCGCATAGTTCCATGCCGCTGAAATATAAGCGTAGCCGCCATCAACCCCGGAACCGGTGCGATCACCGCGATCATTGATATAGGGTGGGAACCCGTGACAATCACCACAGGTTGCCGCGCTGGCATCGTTCTGAAAGCTGTACGCCCAGCCCGTGCTGTTATGCAGGTGACAGGTCGCGCAATCGTCGGTCGATGAGTGAAACAACGCCCCCTTGGGGATCGCTTCGGCTTCACCATGACAGGTTTCACAGTAGCCCAACGCGGTTAAGTTTGAATTGTCTTTCCACACTTCGGTGCGATTGAGCAGACCGAAAATAGCGGGGTTGTTGTAGATATAATCGAAGCCGCCAAAATTGTAGCCGGTAAAACTGACGCTGCTGTTGCTAATCGGATTATAGGAGTTTTTGCGCAAAACAAAATAGTACGGGTCATTATTGTTGTAGGAGTGGCCGCTGTGGCAATCGAGGCAACCAAGAAAACGATCCGCAGCGCCATCGTCAACCTTACCGTGCAGCTTGTAAACGTGACAGGCCTGGCACAGGTTCGATTTTTTCTGCGCTTCAGCCTGGGTAAAGTTAGCCTCGGTCACAGCCGCTAAATCGCGCGGTCCGTCAGAACGGAGCAGATGACCGTCACCACTGAGCGAAGTATAGTTGGTATAGCCGTCAACCGTGGCTGAATTTGAATCGACCGAATGCACACCATGACACGACGTGCAGGAGACAAAGCCGGCCACCTTTCTGATATCGCCATTATTGACATTGGTAATCGATGCGTTGAATTTTGTCGCATCCGCAGCGGCGGAATTATAGCTGACGCCACTTCCAACCGGGTGGGTTAATAATGCATTGGCATTATTCTGATACCAGGGCAGGTGACAATCGCTGCAAATTTGATCAGCGTCGACCGGGACTTTTAACAGCGATGCCTTTGTTGTTGCGTCGGCATGAGGATCGTGACAACGGAAACAAAGCAACCTGCCACGTGTGATTCCATAGCGGCCATTAAACTGCCGTGCATAAGTCGTCGGCTCCTGCGCGCCAACATCCGGCACATTAGAGCCATTCATACGCTGCCACATGTGCGATATTTCCTTGCCTGGTATTGCACCATGCACCACCGTGGCTGTCTGGATTGCATCGCTGGCATCCCCGGCCTCAAAATATCCTTTGACTGGATGAGCAAGACTATCATTAAAGGTGGCCTGACTGCCGCTCGTGTGACAGAGAACACAGGCATTTCCATCGAAGCTCGCAAAATTTGCACCCGCCTTGTGGCAATTTGTGCATCCCATTAAATGCGTCTGCGCCGCGTTGACAAATACCGGGAAAAGTAGCGTCAGCAGCAGGACAGTTAACTTTAAAATGCAATTTTTTTTCATCATTGCGCTCCGATTTCAGGCAGTCAGATGCGTCATTTATAAAATTTACTTATGGTTTTTTTCTAATCTTGCATGTATACCGCGACCCTGCTCGCAGCGTTACGGGTCTACAATTTGTATAATTTATATAATTTTTTCTAATCTTTATGCGTTAAAGCAACCCCAGACCGTGGCGGTGTGGGGTTGCTTCGGTACTCTTCTGTTTACTTGTTGTGGCAGGTCAGACACATCGTGCTGCCAGTGTTGGAAATACGCAAAAACGGTGCATAGTTCGGATTCGCCGAGGCGTTCGTGAGCGCACCTAAAGCCCCGGAATTATCATAAGCAACGTGGGGATCATGGCAAGTGCCGCACTCGATGTGATCCGCACTTCCGTTACGCGGATAAAACACCAGCCCGGCCAATTTGGCATCGCCAATCGGATGCAACCCAAGATCGGCACCCTGGGCTGCGGCGTAACTGAACGAGATCGGATGATCATCATACAGCTTGCCGGTATCTGCAAAAGCATCAACACTATCCGGTGCAGCGCCGATGCGCGGTCCGGGGACCCACGGTTCCATGAAACCGGCGGGCCAGACATAGACATCGGCGGGATCACCAACAAGCTCAATGGGACCGGTAATATTACTTTCATTAATCACCCGGTTAACGCCGATACTACCGTCATGACAGCTCAGACACATCAGTGATGCCGGCTTGACCGTCCCCACGGCGCCGGGGCGAGCTGCCGGGGTCAGCGTCGCACTGTTGTAGAATACCCACGTTGAAGTTGGGTCCGTGCGGTTCCACAACGGTCGTTCATTTCCCACGCTGGCGTTGTGCGGCGTGTGGCAGAAGATACATACCTCCGTCTCGTTTGTCGACCCGTATTGCAGATTTTCAGCCATTGCAGCGGTAGAAAAATTATGCAGCGACGCCGAAACATCGACAACCTTTGCGGCAGAAGCGGTTGTCACCCCCACTGCGACAAACAGGATAGCACCGATTAATCCTCTTAACGTTTTTCTGTTCACGTCTTGAATCCTTATCGTCTGAAAATTTATTTAAGAATGTCCAGTAGTTCCTGAGCATAAACCGTCGCGGCGGCATCCAGTGTCAGCAGCAGAGAGCGGCATTCTTTTGCGACCTGTTTATAGTCACCCTCAGCAATGGCCGCACCAAGCGCGGCACTATCAACCGGTGTCTCATTGGCGGTGGTGATTTGCGCGACCTTGTCGACAAGAGCGGCATTAAACGCAGCAACATAGTCTTTACCGAAAGAGCGTACCAGGCGAATCTCGCCGGAATCGTTGCCGACCAGCAGATCCTTGCCCTTTTTCCCGTCCAGATCAAGGGCAAAAAGGGTCAGGCCGGTACCGATCGAGTAAGCACCGGTCTTCGATTTGCCATTGTTGTTATTGAGCAGCGCGTCTGTCACTGCCAACACCCCGACTGGCGACCATACCGCACCGGCCGACTGGTAAACATAGATATGCTCACCGGCAGTCACCAGCAGATCATCGCTACCATCAGCGTCCCAATCGGTCACAAATGGTGCAACCGGGCCCGCAGAGGGTGCCATGGTAAAGGAAAGATTTCCGGCTGCGCTCAGCTGCGGCGCGGCGTCACTGCCAACATTGATGAACTGGGCAATCGTCCCGTCACTTGAACCGACGAGCAGATCTTTGTCACCGTCGGCGTCAATATCGTAGACCACCGGCGCTGCATCACCGGCCACGATAACCGGAGCGCCACCGACCAGGGTCAGTGAGGTCGGGGTCAATACCCCGTTTACAGCAACAAAGAGCGACACGGTGCCATCAGCGCCACCAACCAGCAGATCGCTAACGCGGTCATTATTCCAGTCAACCAATAGCGGACAGGCTCCCGAAATCAGCGGCAACTCAGCAGCCAGCAAACCGGCAGCGGTAAACTCAAGCTCGCCGTCGACCAGGGCGCCAGTGAACAGGTTGATGGCACCATCGGCTGAAGCGGCGACCAGGTCAACCACACCATCTGCATTCACATCGGCGATAAAGGGGGCCACCGCACCGTTGAGAACGATCTTCTGACCATCCGCAGACAGTGGGTTGGCCTTCAGCTCGGCAGGCATGATGGCCGCGACCAGTTGTGCATAAAAATCGATATTTTCACGCTCACCAATCACCACCTTGCCCACAAACGGCTCGAAGCCCGCCCGCTTCACGACCACGGTTTCGACCCCTGCCGGCACATCACGCAGTTCTACGGGAGTATGCCCGATGTAGCGACCACTATAAGCGTAGTTGCCGCCGAGATAAACCGCGGCGTCAGGCATATTGGCACTGAAGCGCAGAACCGTCGTATCGTAGACAAAGTTGCTTGCATCACCGGCTACCGAAACCAGACCGTGGTTATCGACCGCCAGAGCCCGCCAGAAATAGGTCTGACCGTCCTGCAATGCCAGGTAATCAGCGAACTCGCTGAGCATGATCGCGTTTCCGGTCAGGTCAGCACTGGCGACGAGCTCGGCAAAGGTGGCATCTGCGGCAATCTCTACCCGGTAGCTAACCGTGTCGAAGGGGTCAGGGTCAACCGCTGTCCCCCAACTCAGGACTGTGGCGCCAGCGGCGATAGTCCCTGCTTCCGGAGCCAGCAGCACCGGCGCGACAGGAGCTTCTTCCTGAGCATTAACGTAGAAGTATTGTTGTGCTGTCCAGTCGGACGCGGCTTCACCGTCAAACGCCCTGACGTGCCAGCCAAAACGCGCGTTCTCGGTCAGCTCTGCGGCCACCTGGGCATACGACTCGGTCGCACCGGAAGGCAATCCAATATAGTCGGCAACGACCTCGCTGGCAGAGAAAACCTGGACATCATAAACCAGGTTATCACCGTCATTATCGGTGGCATTCAAGTAGTTCAACTGCGGTGTCGCGGTAACAACTTCAACATCGCCCACCGGGCTGACCGGCACCGGCTGTCCCGGCGCAACATTGGCATTGGCCGGATTCTCTGCGCCATCAACCCCGTAAATTTCAATCCGCGCTCCGTCGCAGGTCACAAACAAGCGACCGGTCAGTTTATCGTAGATGATACCACGCGGCATCGCCATCTGGCCGGGACGATAGCCGGGATTTTTAAACTGTCCGAGAGGGGTGGTCGGCAGACCAAGGAAACGAATAGCTCCGTTGAGAATATCGAGCACATAGGCCCGCCCGGAGGGGTCAAAGGTCATCCCGGAAAAGAACGGCACCGGAGGAGCACCAAAACCGTCATACCCTTTGATATTGCGAAGAAACTGGCCATCGCGGTTAAACACCTGCACACTGGGACGAATGGTACTGTACCCGGCGATATCAGAAACGTAAACCTCACCGCTATATTCATTGAACGACAGGGACCATATATTCCGGAACTGGCCATTGCCATAGCCTTTACTGCCAAAGCGGAACAGATACTCGCCACTGTTCAGGTCGTAGACTTTGACCCCGAAGGTCGCCATATCCGCGACATAAACCCGTTGCGTCAATGGATCGATATCGATCTCCACGGCAAAGGTAAACTCGCCATCTCCCACGCCTAAGGCCGTGATCACTTCACCGCTGTCACCATCAACGATATCAACCTGTTCGCCGCTACCGACAATAATTTTCCGGCCATCGTTCGTGACCGCCAAACTGCTACCGTAAACCCGCATTTTGTCGTAGTAGCGCAGGAACTTGAGGTACTTGTCAAACTTGGCGACCCGCTTCCGCAACGAATCGACAACGTAAATGTTCCCCGCATCGTCAACATCGATTGCCGAAGGAACTTCTATAACCGAATAATCAAGGAATCTGCCCAGTGGCGTCAGAACCGGACTGGTCGCCGCGCTCGCAGGACTTTGCCATATGGCTCCTACAAACAGTGAAATCACTGCAATCAAGCTAAGAGTGGCCTTTAACGGTTTCATTGAGACGCCTCCTGAATCCTTCGAAAAACTTCCGTATCTATGGTGACAAACAGTAACAGCATATAAACTCTTGAACCGGTATTCTGCAAACTTGATACCAACAACACGCAAAGCTTGCAGGAGAGACAGGCGCAGCATTGGAAAATATTTAACTTTATCCTTTATACCGTTTTTTTGACGCAGTGCAAATACATCCCTCATAAATTTGACACAATTCGGTCGCATCCGGCACTTGACCAGACTTATCATGCGGAAGCCGAACCAGCCCAACCCCCCCTCTTCAGCTCAATGACCTTCATCGATAGTTACGGAGGAATCCATTGAGCGGCGAGGCCATCTCTTGCGGCACTCGCAAAAAAGAATGAGATGGCTAAGCCATCATCACTTGTGGCGAAAATAATTCAGTCCTTTTGTTCAGCCCGATCTCATGTTAAAAAGACGAAGGGGCCTCGCCCCTCACCGCATCCTGAAAGAACACACGACGGACTACCAACGAAACGATTGTGACCAGATGTCTGCTACCCCCCTTGAAACCCTCAAATCGATTTACGGCTACAGCAATTTTCGCGCCCTGCAAGGGGAGATCATCGACACCCTGATCGGCGGCGACGACGCCTTTGTGCTGATGCCGACCGGCGGTGGCAAATCGCTCTGCTACCAGATTCCGGCGCACCACCGTGAGGGCGTGGCGATCATCGTCTCCCCGCTGATTTCGCTGATGAAGGATCAGGTCGATGCACTCCTTGCCAACGGCGTCCGCGCCGCGCAGTACAACTCATCGCTCGACGCCGCCACCGCCCGTGCTACCCTTGCCGCACTCCACGCCGGCGAACTTGACCTGCTTTACATCGCTCCCGAACGGCTGCTGAGCGACGAGTTCATCGCCCGGCTGAAGTCCATCGATATCGCCCTCTTTGCCATCGACGAGGCACACTGCGTCTCGCAGTGGGGGCACGATTTCCGGCCGGAATATATTCAGCTCGGGCGACTGCGCGAACTCTTCCCCGCCATCCCGCTGATCGCCCTGACCGCCACCGCCGATCCGCAGACCCGCGAGGACATCATCCAGCGCCTCAACCTCGGCCGCGCCCGCCGTTTCATTGCCGGTTTCGACCGGCCAAATATCCGTTACACCGTAATCGACAAGCATCAGCCGTTCAACCAGTTGAAGTCCTTTCTCGCCGAGCGGCCCCATGATGCCGGAATTGTCTACGCCCTGAGCCGCAAGCGCACCGAAGAAGTCGCCGCCAAACTCAATTTAACCGGAATCAAGGCGGCCGCCTATCATGCCGGACTGCCGGACAAAGAGCGTCAGCGGGTGCAGGAAGAATTTTTGCGCGACGACCTCCAAGTGGTGGTGGCAACGGTCGCCTTCGGCATGGGGATCGACAAGCCGAATGTTCGCTTTGTCGTCCATTACGACATCCCCAAGAATATCGAAAGCTACTATCAGGAGACTGGCCGCGCCGGACGCGACGGCCTCCCCGCCGAGGCGCTGCTCCTTTTTGGTTACGGCGACATTGCGCTGGTGCGCGGGCTGATTGAAAAAGGCGGCAATCCGGAGCAGAACCGTATCGAGCTGCATAAACTCAACGCCATGGTCGGTTATGCCGAACCGCTCACCTGTCGGCGTCGCGCCCTGCTTGGCTATTTCGGTGAAGAGCTCAGTGAGGATTGCGGCAACTGTGATATCTGCCTCAACCCGCCGCAGCGTTTTGACGCCACCGAGGACGCCCGCAAGGCACTCTCCTGCGTCTATCGCGTCGGCCAGCGCTTCGGGATGAACCACGTTATCGACGTGCTGCGCGGTTCCGCCAACCAGCGGATTCTCGATCTGCGCCACGATAAAGTTTCCACCTACGGCATCGGTGCGCAGCACAGCAAGGATTACTGGAGCAGCCTCTATCGTCAACTGATTCACCTCGGCTACCTGCGCCAGGATGTCGCCAACTTTTCGGTGCTGCAACTCACTGCCAATGCCCGTCCACTATTGCGCGGCGAACGGCAGTTGACGCTGGCGCAACCGCGCGTCAAGGTGAAACCGCTGCCGAAGAAGAAAACACGCAGAAAGATCGGTGAACTCGACTACAACGAAGAGCTCTTCCAGCAGCTCCGCGAACTGCGCAAGACCCTCGCCGACCGCGACGGCGTACCGCCCTATGTCATCTTCGGCGATGCCGCGTTGGTGGAAATGGCCGCGTATCTGCCGCGTGATCCAGAGGCGTTTTTGCGCATCAACGGGGTGGGGAAACGCAAGCTGGAAAAGTTTGGCGAGGATTTCATCAGTGTCATCATCGACTTTGGCAGATCGATGTAGTTGCTGCGATGGTGAGGTTTCACGCCCCTTGATTACGGTTGATGGCGTCGCAAAAAGTCCGCCCTACTGCGTTACGCTGGTTTTTCAAGACCTCGACCTACCTGATGTAGGCCTTCGCCCCTGAAAAACCACCAAGCCTTGGAGGACGAAATTTTTGCTTAGCCATCTCTTTCTTTTTTGCGAGTGCATCACGGTTGAATTGCGAATTCTGCGCCCTCCTGACCGGTTCACGTGAAAGGGCACATTGGCTTGCCCAATAGAAAGTTGATCTCGACCAGCTCAAAAACCGCCTCGGTGAGCTCGGCAGGGACATTAGCCCGGCTTCCTTGCTGCGAAGTTTTTCTTGACGGGGGAATAGGGATCTTGCCCTCGCCAGTTTTGATCTGACCGCAATGTAAATCCCGCCCCCTTGTCATTTCCCCGTCAATCCTGTATATATACGTGGCCGAACCGTTAACATCTTCTCTTCTCAGGAGCCTGTACTATGCCCATGTCCCCGGACTTTAAACACCGCCTCTTCCCATCACTGCAAGCAATCGCCGCTCACTACGGCACCCCGTTTCATATCTACGACGAAGTCGGCATCCGCGCAACTGGCGCACAACTGAAAAAAGCCTTTTCCGGCATTGCCGGGTTTCAGGAATTTTACGCCGTCAAGGCACTGCCGAATAAAGCGATCCTCAAGATTATGCGGGAGATGGGGTTCGGTTTCGATTGCAGCTCGATCCCGGAGCTGATCCTGTCGCGTGAACTCGGTGCCAAGGCTGAAGATATCATGTTCACCTCCAACAACACCACGCAGGAGGAGTTTGAAGCAGCACTGGGCAACGGCGGCTGCGTGCTTAATCTGGACGACATCAGCCTGATCGACAAGGTACCAAACTTCCCCGAACTGGTCTGTTTCCGCTACAATCCCGGCCCGCGCCGGACCGGCAATATCATCATCGGCAACCCGGTCGAGGCCAAGTACGGTGTCACCCACGAGCAGGTGATCGACGCCTACCGTCAGGCGCGCGAACGCGGTGCCAGCCGTTTCGGGCTGCACACCATGGTCGCTTCGAACGAGCTTGACTATACCTATATGGTCGAAACCGCGCGCATGGTCCTCGACCTTGCCGCACTGCTCGAAAAGGAACTCGGTATCCGGCTCCAATTCGTCAATATCGGCGGCGGTTTCGGCATCCCCTATCGCCCCGACCAGGCCCCGCTCAATATTGACGCGATGGCCGAGGAAATCACCGCCCTGTTCACCGCTTTCGGTGCGGAACATGGTTATCAGCCGACGATGTTCATGGAGAGCGGTCGCTTTATGACTGGTCCCCACGGCGCGCTGGTAACCACCGCCATCAACCACAAGGACACCTACCGCAGGTACGTCGGCGTCGATGCCTGCATGTCAGCGCTGATGCGCCCGGCACTCTACGAGGCCTACCATCACATCGACGTCCTCGGCAAGGAAGACGCGGCACAGAGCGAGACCTGCGATGTGGTCGGTTCGCTGTGCGAGAACAACGATAAATTCGCCGTTCAGCGCGAACTGCCACCGATTGACGAAGGTGACCTGCTCGTCATCCATGACACCGGTGCCCACGGTCATGCGATGGGGTTCCAGTACAACGGTCGCCTGCGCCCCAAAGAACTGCTGCTGCGCGCCAACGGCACGGTCGAACTGATCCGCCGGGCGGAAACGCTGGAGGACTACTTCGCCACCTGCAACTTCACCCCCGACGTGATGCAGACCAACTAAACCATCTCGCAGGACCGGCACCTTGCAACGTGCCGGTCTTTTCTTTTGCAACTGGACGCAACAGCGATGATCGAAGTGAAATGCCCCCATTGTGACTATGCCCGTGACGTCCCGGCCGAGAAGATTCCCGCCGGGCACCGCACCGTCACCTGTCCGCAGTGCCGGGAGAAATTTCCTTTCGATAAAAACGCGGTTTTCGCCGACCTTGTGACCGCCTCGATTCCGTCGCCAAGCGCAGCCACGCCGAACAGCGAATCTGTCTCTCCGGCGCTTGAGCTTTCTAACAGCAACGGCCGCCTCAGCCCGATCAAGGTACTCGGCCCCGATATTTGGCGGCTGATCAAGAGCAAAGGCTGGGTCGTCGTCGGCACCTGGCTGGCAGCGACATTTCTGGTCGTCTCCGGCGGCACCCTCTTTACTGCCGCGACGGCAGCACTGATCGATGTCAGCGGCAACAGCGTCCTGGTCACCAGCAGCGCAATCGTTCTCGGCATCATCCTCTGCTGTTACGCCCTCGGCTGGTGGCTGGCCGCCGTCATGTGTGCGGTCGTCGTTGATGAGATCACGGTCAAGACCGCTCTTGCGGGAGGATGCGCCTATGCCTGGCGGTACTTCTGGCTGATGACCTTGCTCGGCCATATGCTGGTTGGGGGAACACTGCTCTTCTTCATCCCCGGCATTGTCTTTTACGTCTGGTTCTTCTTTGCCCAGTATCTGCTGGTTGCGGAAAATGTGCGCGGGATGGACGCGTTGCTCCTTAGCCGTGCGTATGTGCGCGGGTATGGTTGGGGGATTTGCGGTCGGCTGTTGTTATTGTCGTTGCTGTTGTGGGTCGTCACGCTGCTGCTCGGGTTCATTCCGATCATCGGCCCACTCCTCGTGCTGCTCCTTTGGCCCTTCGCCCTGCTGATGCCAAAAGCCCTCTATCTGGAACTGCGTGCCCTCAATCCCGCGCCACCGCGAGCATTCAGTCGCAGCGCAAAAGCGGCGTGGTTGATCCTTGGCACACTCGGTTATCTGCTGATCCCCGCCGCCCTCTTCTGGGGTGGCACGGCACTCATCGAGAATCTCTCCACCTGCTTTATTCAGCTTAACATCATGCCCTGAACGCATGATGCACTCGCAAAAAAAGTTGGATGGCTAAGCAAAAATTTTGTCCTCCAAGGCTTGGTGGTTTTTCAGGGGCACAGGCCTGCATCAGGCAGGTCGAGGTCCTGAAAAACCAGCGTAACGCCGGAGGGCGGACTTTTTGCGACGCCATCATGCGATCGTCAGTACCGCCGCCCCCTCCAGGCGTCCCTCGCGCACACATGCCAATGCCTCGTTCGCCTGATTTAACAAAAAAGGGACCGCTACTGTGCGGACTTTTGCCGCTGCGGCTGCCCGCATTAAACCCAGACCGTCATCGCGGGTAAGGTTGGCCACCGAAACGATACTGCGTTCTTCCCACAGATCACGATAAGGAAAGGCGGGAATATCGCTCATGTGAATCCCCCCGCACACCACCCGCCCCCCTTTGCCAACCGCTCGCAACGCCATCGGCACCAGTGCGCCGACCGGGGCAAAGATCAACGCCGCATCGAGTCGCTCAGGGGGCATGATGTCGGAGTCTCCCGCCCAGGTCACGCCCAGCTTGCGCGCAAACAGCTGCGCGGCCTGGTCACCGGGACGTGTAAAGGCGTAGATTTCGCGCCCCTCAAAAAGAGCCAGCTGGGCAACGATATGCGCCGCCGCGCCGAAACCGTAGAGGCCAATCCGTCGCGCTGTCGGACCCGCCATGCAATAAGTCCGATAGCCGATCAACCCGGCGCAGAGCAGTGGCGCGGCGTGAAGATCGTCGTATTCATCGGGAAGCATGAAGGTGAAGCGCTGGTCGGCGACGACATATTCAGCATACCCCCCGTTACGCGTGTATCCAGTAAAAAGGGGGGCATCACAGAGATTCTCCCGACCACTTTGGCAATAAGCACATGCCCCGCAGGTCCGCCCCAGCCACGGCACACCAACCCGGTCACCGAGCTGCAGCCCGGTCACGCCGTGACCGAGCGCTGCCACCCGACCGACAATCTCGTGCCCTGGAATCAGCGGCAGCTGTGCCGCGTTCAGTTCGTTATCCACAATATGCAGATCGGTCCGGCAGACGCCACAGGTGGCAACTTTCAGCAGCACCTCCCCCGCCGCCGGTTGCGGCAGCGGCAAGTGACGTTCGCGCAGAGGTGTTGCCGGTTTTTCCAGAACCATGGCGCGCATTGTTGGCGGCAGGGTCATTGTTGTCTGCTCCTTCCTGGTACCCTGTAACCCATAGGATTTCGAGGGATTGCGCAGGGCTTTGACGTGTCAGCAAGGCGCGATTTCTGTTGCCTAGCCGTAGCTAAACAGCTGAAATCGGAACGTAGCTGACGCGGCAAAGAACAAGCAAGATGCGAAAGATTATGGGTTACAGGGTACTAGTTTCGTATGCGACATGAACGCAATCAAATCTATCATATTTATTCCAGGCGCGGTAAATTGTGCGGTAAATTGTTGGCGGATCATTTCCGGGCTGGTACACTTCACGCGTTGGGACCCCCTGAAAGACAACATTCAGCGCAATAATTTGTTGCGACGATGCCCCTCCCGTGTCATCTTTAGCGTCGTGTGACCGTGACACTATAAAGGAGAGTTTGCCCATGACCCAATTGAGCGACCAAGAGCTGATTCGCGCCCTGGAAGAGCGGTTTGAGGAGAATCACAAAGCATTGCACGACCTGCGCATGACCACCTCCAAACTTGAGGAGATGAATCGCAAATTGCAGGAATCGGAAGCGTTGAAAAGTCATTTTCTGTCGAACGTTCGCAATGAAATCAACACTCCGCTCACCGCCATTACCGGGCTGGCCCAACAGATGATCTGCGGCAATGTTTCTCCCGCTGAAGTCTCCGGAGTTGCCACTGACATCTACTTCGAAGCGTTTAATCTCGATTTTCAGCTGCAAAATGTTTTTGCCGCTGCCGAACTTGAAGCGGGGGAAGCGACCCCCTTCCCGGCCCGGGTCGATGTCATCGCGCTGGTCACCAGCACCTTCGAAATGTTTGCCCATCAGGCCAGAATCAAACAAATCGACTTTCGCCACCACCTTGAAGTCGCGCCCAAATATTTTGTGACCGATCCGGAAAAATTGCGCATCATCCTCGCCAACCTGCTTGCCAATGCAACTGAATTCAGCCCCGCTGGAGCTGCTGTCGATGTTCGCGTTACACAAGAGGATAACAGCCTGCTCCTCTCCGTCCGCAACACCGGGGTACACTTGGATGAAACCGCCCGCAGTCAAATCTTCGACCGCTTCCGGCAACTCGATATGGGCTCAACCAAGCAACATCACGGCCAGGGGCTTGGACTCAGTGTTTGCCGTTCTCTGGCCGAACTGCTCTTCGGCACCATTACCCTGACGACCGACGACATTGTTCCCTGGTGCCAGTTTAAGCTGAGCCTGGCACCATTTCCGGCGGAGGTCTCTGCCAGCGCTGAAGATGGAAACGTTTTTTTGTTCGACAATGTCGAAAAATTTTGAATTAATTTATTTTGCCACGGAGCACCGGAGTGGGACCAACCCCCGACATCAAAAAACATTTCCTTCTTCCCGGAGCGATCTTTGCCCCCGCTACTGAGCATCTGGTCACAACCATTCTCGGTTCGTGCGTCGCTGTCTGTCTGTGGGACCAGGCACATCATCGCGGCGGAATGAACCATTTTCTACTGCCACTGTGGAACGGGGATGGTCTACCGACACCCAAGTACGGTAATATCGCCATTGACCGGCTTCTGGAAAAATTGTTGCAACGCGGTGCCAATCACGCAACACTGATTGCCAAGGTTTTCGGCGGTGCCTCGATGTGGTCCAGCAGCGGGGGTTTGCTGGCAGTCGGTGAACGCAATGTGGAACTGGTTAAAGCACAACTTGATGAACTGCGTATTCCGATCGTCGGTGCCGACCTCGGCGGACGGGTCGGACGCAAGGTCATCTTCAACACCGCGACCGGTGAAGTCTGGATGCAGCGGCATCAGGAACGCAGTTGACGCTTCCCCGGCAGCAAAATCAGCGCACCATACGCACCGCTATATCTAGAAACGCATCCTCGGCCACCCGGTCGGGGTCAAGGAGGAAAAAATGATCCGAGTTGTCGTTGTCGGTGCCGGAATTTCCGGTTTGGCCACCGCCTTTGCCCTGCAACAAAAAGCCGCCGCGGCCGGGCTGAATATCGATCTGCAAATCTTCGAGAAGGAAGACCGTACCGGCGGAAAAATTCTCAGCATCAAAGAAGACGGTTACCTGTGCGAATGGGGGCCGAACGGATTTCTCGACAACAAACCAATGACTCTCGAACTGTGTGATACCCTCGGCATCCGTGACCGGTTGCTGCGCTCCGATGATAACGCACGCAAACGTTTCATCTACTCTGAGAAGTTTCTGCACCGGCTACCGGAGGGCGGCCCGTCGTTTCTCGCCTCGAAACTGATTTCCTGGCCGGGAAAGATGCGCCTCGCCTGTGAACCGTTCATCCCGGCAAAACGCGACGACGAAGACGAAACCCTGGCGGATTTCGGACGACGGCGGCTCGGTGCCGAGGCGCTCGACAAGCTGATCGCACCGATGGTTTCGGGGATCTTTGCCGGTGATCCGGAGACGATGAGTCTGCGCAGCTGTTTCCCGCGCATTCACGAACTGGAGATGGAATACGGCGGTCTGATCAAGGCGATGATGATGCTCGCCAAAAAGAAAAAGGCCGAACGCAAGGCGGGGAAAGCGGTGGCCAGTGCGGCGGGCCCCGGCGGCGTGCTGACCTCATTTATCGGCGGTATTCAGGAATTGACCAACGAAGCGCAGTGCGCGCTGGGCGACACGATCCGAACCGGTGCAGCGGTCAACGGCATTCTGCCGAAAAAAGATGGTTTTGAAGTCCATCTGGCGGACGGCAGCATGATCGATACCGACATCGTCATCTCCGCCGCTCCCGCCTTCGCCCTGAGCAGCATGCTGAACGAATCGCTGCCGCCCATGGCGGAACTGCTTAACGGCATCCCCTACTCACCGCTTTTTGTCGTCTGCTTTGGTTATGAACGCGACAAGATCGCCCGTGACCTCGACGGTTTCGGCTATCTGATCCCCAAAAAAGAGGGGTGCAACACCCTGGGCACGTTGTGGGATTCGAGCATCTTCCCGAATCGCGCCCCGGCGGGGAAAGTATTACTGCGCTCCATGATCGGCGGGGCAGCCAACACCGGGGTGATTAATCTACCGGAAAGTGAAATTCAGACGCGGGTCATGGCTGATCTGAAACAGATCATGGGGATCGACGCAGCGCCCGATTTTGTGCGTATTTTCCGTCACGAACGGGCCATCCCGCAATATCGTGCCGGACACGCGGCCCGTCTGGTCGCCCTGGACGAGCAATTGCAGCGCAAGCCCGGACTGTTTCTCACCGGTAATGCCTTCTTCGGCGTCGGTCTCAATGACTGCGTCAATGCCGCGAACCGGGTTGCCGATCAGGCGCTGGACTTTATCTGCGCCCGTTCTTGAATTTGCGCCCACTGAATTGCGGCGGATGACATGGACAATCGCTATAGCATGACCGCTTTCGGCAAAGACCGCCCCGGCATTGCCGCCGACGTCACCGGTATACTCTACGAAAACGGCTACAATCTGGATAAAAAAACATGACCTTGCTGGCGGACGAGTTCGCCTGATCATGCTCTTCTCCAGTGCCGCCGTCTGGAAAAAGACAAGAAGATCTCCACCTTCCTGCGGCCGCTTCAACAGCACCGGAACATCGCCAAAGCCACCGCCGACTACGTCCTGCATGTCGAGGGGGAAGATCCTGCGGGGATCGGCTATAAAATCAGCCGTTTTCTCGCTGAACTGGCGCCCAACATCATCGATCTCAAACCAGATGTGCGCCCCTCCCCGCAAAGCGGCGCACCACTCTACGTAATGGACATTCACATTCAGGTGCCGGTCACCGATGATCGCGAAGTAATCGAGGAAGGGCACAGGTCGCCGACGAGTTGCATGTCGATATCACCCTGAGCTGAGTTTGTATGGTTTGGAACTTGAAGCGAATGATGTTTTGGCTGCATAAAACAGCCAAAACATCATTTTTTTAACCAAAAAGACATCGTTCGAACAGACTGTGACCGATTTACTTCAAAATTTTCATGCCAGTGGTTTGTTACTGCCAGACTTAACCGTCAGAACTTGTTGCCGCTGACCAAATCCGACAAATTACAAGCTATTTTTGAATTACGAAACGCGCACGATTGACTCCATTTTTTCAAATCAAACTACCACGGCGTCACCAGGTTCCAACCGCCGTTGATCGGGTCGTTGAAGGTCGCGTTACGGCTGCTGTCGCGTCGGTGGCAGGTCTGCGCCGAAGCGTAGTAGGCCGGCTTCTTGTTTATATCGGTCGTGCTGGCGGTACTGCGGGTCTGGGAATTTTTGTTATCGTCCCAGGTGTTGTGGGTGATGTCGAGGCAGTTGGTGATCATCAGTTTCGGCAGCCGCGAGGCGTGCGGGTTGTGGCACTTGGAGCAACTGAACTGGTGATACCATTTGTCGGTGGTTGCAGCATCGACGGTCACACCCCAATCATAGGCCAAAGCATCGATCGGTTCCTTGTTGAGGCTATGCGTCTGCGGGTTCCAGGTCTTGAGGCGGTAACCGTAGACAAAGTAATTGTCACCGGCCACCTCTGCCCCCCGCTGATTGGCCATATTGGGTATCCTATTGGTGAAGCCCTCTGAACTAAGGGTCGTGTTAGGGCTCGGAACGGGCCGACCATGGGTGTAGTCGAAGATGTTGGCCGCATAAACACCGGTGCCGCCAAGAGCCGAGTTGGAGTGGCCATTAGTGCCGAGCCAGAGATTCTCGCCGGTCTGCTGGTCAAGGGCGTCGACGTTGTCACCATGGCAGAGGATACAGAGCCCCGCAGAGTTCTGCAACGTCCAGGCGGCGGTCGGGTTGGTGGCCGCAGTCCGTGTGGTCTCGCCAGTGCCGGGGACGACATTATTCTCGTCGATGTAGTAGCCACCAAGCTCCGTATAGTTGATACCGCCGCGTGGGACCGGACCAAAACCGATGGTCGAAGCGGCGTAAGAATGAGTGATGTTGTAGGTATAGGCGGTATAGGTTTTGCCGGCCTGTGGCGCACCGTCCTCTTCGTAGGGGTTCCCCATCCAGTTGCCGCGCAGGTAGGGGGAGCCAGTGGCGGCATCGTTGGGTGCCCGGTTCATGTCGTGCACGTCGTGGCAGTTGCTGCAGTGCAGGTTGGCCACGGCATCAACATTCTCCTGGTAGCGCTTCGGCGTCACCGCCGTATTAAGAGTGACGGCACTGGAGCCGGCCGGGCTGGTGCTGTGGGTCGACTGGATCGCCCCGGTCTTGTAGGCGAATGCGGCCTTGCCGCTGCTCCAGGTGGCGCCGACACCGGGCGAGACGATCCACTTGGCGCTCGTACCACTATTGACGGTCCCGTAGTTGTAGGGGCTGCCGCCGGTCAGCGCTTTGTTGTTATCCCCCCATTCGGAGATGCTGTTGCTGTCGTGGCATCCCCAACACATCTCGGCTTCGGAGCTGTAGGGGCCGCGTCCACCGATATCGGTGCGCAGGTGAATACCGCCGCCCGAGTAATTGATGCCAACGAAGCTGTTGTTGGGGATCAGTACCGTATCCGCCGGCGTTCCGCTCGGATGACCGGCAAGGTGACAGTAGGTGCAGTTGCCCGACATCGGGTCAGTGGCCCAGCCGTTGTTGGGCAGAGTGACGCCGGCAGCCGGATCGGTCACGTGCGCCGGGGTGCTGCCATTGAAGTTGTGGCAGCTGACGCAATCGACAACCTCCGCGCTGTCCCAGGCTGGCGTTGCGGTTGTACCGTGGCAGGTAGACACAGAAGTCCCGCCACAAGTTCCCGGGGTATTGGGTCCAGTAGCATTCGGAGTGAAGAGAGCCCCTATACCAGCCGCGTCGATATCATAGTCGACATCAATTTTGCCGTCGGCATGAACATTGTCCTTATGGCAGAGCCGACAATTATCGCCCTTGGAGTAGCGGAATGAGTAGTTGAGATGCTTCTCGTGCTGGCCAACGTACTTGCCGGTGGAGTTGCCATGGTTGTCGACCGGCGGCGATGCCAAAAGCTCCTCGCTCCCTGCATCGTCGTAGGGCTGCCCATAAGCGTCGTTGCCTCGCAAGAGATTACCGTGGCAGGCCGCGCACGGCAGGGTCGAGTTTTCATCCCAGGATGGGGTCGCCGGCCCGTGGCAGCCGCTCGCGTTGGTGGTGGCGAAATTGAAGCAGGTACCGTTGTCGATCTGATCGCCGGTCGGCGACAAGGTGAAACCGCCGGAGCTGGTGTCTTCGTAGATCATGAAGCCGCCCTGCGTATAAGTAAGGGTGCTGCCGGCAAACACGCCGGTCACCTGAGGCAGCTTGGCGCCTGTCGCATCGCGCCCCCAGCCAAGCTGTAGCAGTCCGTCTTGGTGACGGATCTGTAAATTGTAGTCCTTGATGCCGTAGGTCGCTACCTCATCGCCGTGGCACTTGGCGCAGTCGTGAACAGTGTAGCCATGCTGGAGATGGTTGCCCGCAGTGGTGACATCGTCGGGTGGCGTGCCATGGCAGATGCCACACTTACGGCCGCCGTTGGCCGTCGGGCTCTGAGTGCCGACCGCGACCGAGTCATTGTCGGAGAGAGTCGACCAGTTGCCGGTTTCGTCGGCAGCCTTGATGGCGAAGTAGTAGGGGGTATCCGGGATCAGGTCGACCACCTCGTAACCCTGCGGCGTACCGCCGAAGGTCGGCACCGGCTCACTGGTCACCTGAGTGGCCAGATTGTAGTCGGAGTCGTTGGTGATCGCCGCCATCGCGTAGCGGATGTCGTACTGGGCGGCACGGGTCTTGTCGTAACCGTCGTCGCCCGGCGCCGTCCAGGTGAGGTAGGCGGAGCCGCTCTTCGGCCGCGTTTCGGCGACGAGGTCTTTGATCTGTCCCGGAGCGATGGTATCGACGCTGTTATTTACCGTCCAGGCCGCCGAGGTGAGGGCAGTGTGGTCGGCACCGCTGCCATCCCCCTTCTGGTAGCCGTCCATGGCCAGCACCTTAACCATCACGCCAGTGTTCGCGGCGCTCAGACCGATACCGGCCTTGAGGGTATCCCAAGTGACGTTGACCGTGGGCGTACCGGTCAGTCCTTCAGCGATCACATGCTTGAAGGTGACGCCGTTGTCGTCGCTGCCAACCACGTCGTAATGCACGAGGTGGCCGTCCGTGTCGGTCGCGGCATTCCAGGAAATATTCACGATCCCGTTACCGTTCGGCGGCGTGACGAAGGCAAAGGCCGTCGGCAGATGATTGTAGGGGGTCAGCAGCACGGTGATGTCACCGCGATTGGCGGCGTTGCCGTAAGAGACCGTGGCGCCGGTCACGGTGATGCGCAACGCCAGCCCGTTACCGGCCGACACCATGCCGCCGGAGCCAAAGCCGAGACGGAGCACCTTATTGGAGGTGTTCGGCGGGACGGTCTTGGTCACCGTAACCGCCGGGGTAAAGGCATTGAATACACCGTTCCAGTAACCCAGGTCGGCCGTCACCGTCCCGCCGACGGTCTCACTTCCGTTGCTGAAGCTGGCGTAGAAGCTGGTTCCCACAACATTGGTGTCGGCGGCGAAGTTGGCGGTCCGCAAGGTGGCGTTGCCGCTGCCGGTCGTACCGTAGGTGCCGGTCTGCAGAACCGTCGTGCCGCTGGTGTAGTAGGTGACGGTCGTCGGCTGGATCTTCGCCGTGGTGATCGGCAGCACCGCCCTGACGATGGTATTGGCATCGCTGTTGCCGGCACTGTCCTTGGCGCGCACTGCGAAGTGGTAAAGCACGCCGGTCGGCAGGCCGCTCACCTTGAGTGTGGTGCCGGTGGTGGTAATCGCCGTATCGGTAACGGCGCTGTACTCAATGGTGCCGGTGTCATAGTAGACGGTGTAGGTCACCGGCAGGGAGTGGTCCTGGGCCGCCTCCCAGGAGAGCACCACGGTACCGGTTTCGTCGGTGCTGTGCGACTGGCCCAGCCCGAGAAAGATCGGTGCCTGGTTGTCGGTTTTGGCTGCGGCGCTGACGCTGTTGGAGGCCGTCGACCAGTTGTCGTCCTCGTCAGATGTCTTGACGGCGAAGTAATAGGTGTTACCGCCAGTGAGCCCGTCAACCTTCATCTCGGTCGCATTGAGTTTGCCGTGGCGCCCCACCGAAGGCGGGCCGCCGGCGATGGTGGCACTGGCCCAGTTGGTATCGTTGATGGCAGCGGTGCTGTAGCGCACCTCGTAGTGATAGGCGTTGGGACCGGCATTCCCGTCGTTGGCCGGCGCGGTCCAGATCAGGTCAACCGTTCCCGGTTCGGTGCCGGTCACCGCCGCCAGATTGGTGATCTGGCCCGGGGCGAGCACGTCGGGGTACCAGGTCCAGGTGAACTCGCCGTTCGAATGGCAGTCGACGGTGGAGCAACGCTTGATGGCCGGATTGTAACTGCCGTCGCCGTCGACTCCACCTTGGAGGTTGGTATAACTGCTGGCCGGATTCCAGCCGTCCTTGTGCAGGTCGGAGATGTCAACCGGACTGCCGGTGCTGTTGGTGTCATGGCCAACTCCGTTGACGTTGTTGCCACCAGGATCGGGGTGACAGTAGACGCAGGTGGCGTTCTTGTTGTCGAGCGTTGCCCCGCCGGCCATCTTGACGGCAATGGCATCGACATGGGTCGGATGCAGTCCGGCGCGATCAGGATAAGCGCCGGCATCCGGCCAGAAATTGCCGGCGACCGAATCGCCGTGGCAGCCGCTGCAGCCGCTCGGCTTGAAGGCGGGAGTATCGGCATGCTTGTGGCAGCCGATACAGACGCCGCTGTAGTGGGTTGGGGTCGCCGTGCTGCGGTTGAAATACTGGATGCTCCCACCCTCTGCCGTTGCGTCGGTAGGATCGTGACAGACTTGGCAGATACCGTATTTGCCAGTATTGGCACCGCTGTTCACCGGATCGAGATAATAGCTGGTGCGCACGGCGCGGTCGGTGAAGCCGACGACGTTTTTGCCGCCGATGCTGCTGCGTACCATGGCGTCAAAGCCGTCGGCGCCGTGCGGCTCGTGGCAAATGGTGCAGCGGTTGCCGCTGTCGCTGGTGCCAGCGCCGCCGTTGGCCTTGTGAATGTGCTCGACATTGGCCGTCTCGTGGCAGATGCCGCAGAAACCGTCCGGATCGAGAGCGTAATCCTTGGCCAGAACGATGTTCAAGCGATTATTGTCATTTAACGTACCGCTGATGTGTGATGAATTTTCATTATGGCAATCGGCGCACGCTTTGCCTGGCTTGCCTGCCCCGGTACGACCATGGCCGAAACTGGTATAGGCGGCGCCGGCGCGTTCCGGAGCAAAGACCCCTCCTCCATCCGCTTGACTGTTTGCCGGAGTGGTGCTGTGGCACGACTCGCAGGCAACCGGGGCAGAGGTCGGCCAGTTCGTCTTGGCCGTTCCGGCAGGGGTGGCCCCGCCGTGACAGGTATTGCAGCGAGCGGTCGTTGTCAACGCATTGCCATCCGCAAATTGAACCGAGCCGTTGATGTGGGCGGTCATCCCCGCCATGCTCGTATTATTTGCGTTGGACTGGTGACAGGTATTGCAAACGGTTCCGGACTGAGGCCCCTTCGCACCGGAGATGTGAGTGGTATGAGCCCCGGTCGTCGGCGCGTTGCCGTGGCAGATGGTACAGTCGGCGCTTGGCGTCCCCCATGTCGGGGTCACCACCGCCGTCGCCGCTGCCGTGCCATTGTTGTGGCAGGTACTGGTGGTACAGCTCCCCAGTGTGCCGCCCACGTCCTCCGCTCCAATGGTGTAACTCATCCCCGCCAGCAGATTCACCGTCCCGTCACTGTGCGCGTTGCTAACCGGTGCCGTGCCGTGACAGCTGGTGCAGGCAATGGTGTTGATGCCAAAGGTCGTTGCTGCGTTCAGATGCTGACCGTGGCTGCCGGTGGCCGGAGCGGTGTTGCTGTGGCAGAAGGCGCAGCCAGCCACATTCGCCACCGTCCAGGTCGCCGTATAGGTGCCGTTCGACGGGTTGTGGCAGGCCAGGTTATTACAGGTCGGATTGCCCGGATCGGGATCGCTGCCGGTATTCAACGCCGTTACGGTCACCGCAGCCTCATCCATCGTTGCAGCCGCACGACCGCTGATCCTGGCGGCGTCCGTACCGGCACCGGTGGTGATATGAGCGGTATCGACCGGAATAGCGTGGCAGTTGGCACAACTCGTAACCGTGGCGCTGTTAAAGTGAATATTGTGGCTGCCGCCGACCGCTCCGCTACCGACGTTGTTGGCACTGGTCGGGATCGCTTCATAGTAGTGACAGGCATCGCAATTAAGACCGTTGGCGTCGTTCCATGTACCGTCGGCAGCGGTCGAGGCATGGCAGGCACCGGAGCAATTGAGACTGGTGGTATTGTAACCGACACTGCTCGTCAAAATCGTCTTCCGACCGGAGGCGTTGCTGTGATTGAGACTGCCACCCTGATCGACTGACGGATCGTAGCTGTAGCTGTCGGCACCACTGTGACAGGTCGCACAGTCGCTAATATCTTCGACCGCCACATTATAAGAGACGGTGATCGTATGCAGCTCCGGATCGGACAGCGTCGCCCCGTCACGGTGGGCACCGGAAGCCGGCGGGAAACCGTGACAATCGTTACAGGCGGTTCCTGCCCCCACGCCGAAGGCAGCTACATCAGTGTGCGACTTATGGCAGGTGAAACAGTCAAGTCCCTCTTTGTGGGCGACACCTTCGTTCGTCTGATTATTGTGGGTAGTCACGGCACCACCGCCATAGCTGTGGCAGGTGGCGCAGATATCATCCGCGTTGGCGACGTCATCCTCGTCGTACGAATCAATACCGGTAATCGAGTTGAAAACAACCGTGCCGCTGTACCCGCCAGCACTGGTCGCCTTGACCATATAGATATTGCTGCTGCCATGCGGGTCATGACAAACGTTGCAGGACTTGCTCTGATGGGTAACGATCCCGTTCTTCAGCGCCGAACCACCGATGCCGTGGCAGGAGATTGTACAGGTCATGGCGGCTGCAAGCAAGCGCATGTCATCGCCGCTGACTCCGTCAAAATGGCCGACGTCGGCACCATCGTGACAGGATTCACAGATTTTATTTGCGGCGCTGTTATTTGAAACAACGTAGTTACCGCTCGGCTTGTTGTGTCCGGTGGCAATCGCGGAGTCCTTGCCCGGTGCCGTCTTGGCGTTGACGCTTGCCAAGGTGCCAAGATGACAGGTTTTGCACGTTACATTGCCACCGCTAATACTCCAGACGGGTTCAATATCGTTCCCGGTGCCGGACACAGTTGCACCGTGGCAGCCATTGCAGGTCGCCTGAGTCGGAGAATCGATGGTACCATCGACATGCGAAGCATGGGTACCGTCGTTTGCACCGTGGCAAGTGGCGCAGTCGATACCAATGACCGCAAGGTGTTTGACATGGGGATTGTCAACACCACCCGGAGCGGCGTTGGTCAACACGCCGTCATCAGTTCCATTGTTGTGACACGTGGTGCAGGTCGCCGCGCCGCCGTCCCAGTCGGGGGACTTGAAATTGGCACGTCCGTTAGAGTGGCAGTAAACGTTCGTACAAACACCGGTGCCACTGGCGAAACCGATGCTGGCATCGTTGCCCGCCAGACCGGCGGTATCGAATACGACATCTTTGTTGCCATCGACGTGAGCACCGCCGATGGCACCCGTTTGCAAAGAGATGCTGTTAACCGCCGTCGAGTTGTGGCAGTCGGAACAGGAGAAGGTCTTGCCCATCGCCAGCGTGCCGCTGCCCAGGTGCTTGGCATGTACTGCGGAGTTTCCGCGCGTACCCATCGTGGTCACGTCATTACCGTGACAAATCTGACATTCGGTCCCGGTACCGATAATAGTGTTGGCACCATTTCCCCAAACCGGATCGGAAACCGGGTAGGTTATGACACCGTCACGCGGGTCGCCGTTTGAATGACAATACACACTTGCACAGCTACCGACGCCGCTTTCAGTGTAGACGGGCGATAACACACCACCATTCGTCGTCAGGCCGGGCAAAGCACCGGCGGCAGTGTCAAGCACCTGCTGGAAAGAACCGGTATCGTGTCCGGTGGTTGCAGCTTCATTACCGTGGCAGTCACTGCATGAAAATGAATAACGACTTCCTCCAGCAGCATGCGCCCCGTGCGGCGTCAGCGATTCATCCTTGAAAATCGTACCACCCGATACGGTATCGTAACGGAACGTACCAACCGCGAAGCCGGTCGTCGCACCGGGAGTGTTGGTCGTCGGCGGATACCCGTGACACTGGTCACAGCCGGTCGCTTCAAACGCATAATTTGCGCCGTCATGCTGGTGGCAGGTACGACAATTTTCCCCCTCAATATGGGTCCTGATGCTGCCCGACATTGCGGTCAACTGACCGTGACACTTCTCACAGTAACCGGCAATGTCGCCGATGACCTCACCGGACCAAACCTGGGCGACGCTTTTACTACCGCCATGGTCGGTGGTCGCATCTTTGAAGTCAAGAGCGTTGACCGTATTGTAGGTGTTCGTTGTAACAACGTCGCGCAATACGAAATAGTTGGGGTTACCACCGTTGAAGGCGTGCCCGCTGTGACATTCAAGACAACCGACTGGCTCCGTCGCGTTGCCGTGCGGCTGGTAGGTGTGGCAAGCCTGACATAAATTGGACCGCAGCTGAGCCGTCTCAGTGCCGTTCGCTCCAGTGCGCCGGGGACCGTCACTGCGCAAAATATAGCCGTCTGAGTTCGAAAGTGCAGCCCAGTTGCCAAAACCGTCAGCAGTCGTCGAGTCGGAATCCGTAAAATGAACCCCGTGACACGAGGTACAACTGACCATGCCGTTGACGGTGCGGATACCGCTGTTAGCCGTATTGACAACCGCCGTCTGGTATTTGGTCGGATTAGCCGCAGCAACCGTATTGTAGTTGACAGCGACGCCGACCGGGTGAGTCAGCAGAGCATTGGCGTTGTTTACGTACCACGGTTTATGACAATCGGAACAAAGTTGATCCTGATTCTTTGCGACTTTCAACAATGATGGCTTTGAATTAACATTCGCATGGGGGTCGTGACAACGGAAACAAACCAGTTTGCCTTTAGATATTTGATAGCGGCCGTTGAATTGCCGGGTGTAGGTGGTCGGGGTCGTGGCACCGGCCGAAGGTACTACTTCACCGCTAAGCTTTTGCCACATGTGTGAGGTCTGCCTTCCGATAGCGGAATTATAATCGGAAGTAACAGTTCCCATGGCGTTACTGGCATCGCCGGAAACAAACCACCCGACAGTGTTATACGTTACACCGTCATTAAAAACATATTTTGGTGTACTCGATTCGTGACAGGTGATGCAAATGCCACCGTCCAGCGAAGCCCAATCAACGCCAGTCCTGTGACACTCTTGACAGCTTACTAAGTGGGTTGGCGACGCAAAAACTATGTTTGGGAGCATGGGCCCAAAGAACCCCACGATAAAAATCCATAAAACCAAGATGCGAGCTATGTCTCCCATGCCATGTCCTCCTGAGCATTTATTTATTAGATTGGGTTAGATAATAAACACCAATACACATACTAATCAATTAAAAAAAACAAAAAGGGGTAGTCGGTTTGTGCCCCAAGGCTCATATACATGTCATGACCAAAATGGATGGAATATGTTGTGCGCGTCAACTACTTGTAATGTTGGGCTAAACTCATTTACGTCTTGAAGTGATCGATATTATTTCTTGTGTGACTGCATCAAAAAACCGAGGTGGGGCACTAACCGACTACCCCCCAAAAACAATCTAAAAAGAAGCCGCCTGCTTCTCGCTAAAAACACACATTAATCAATATTAATAAATTCCTACAGACTTTAGTAGCCTTTTCTTGTCAATTGGCTAAAAAAATATCGCGATATAGCTATCCCCTTCTTTGATAAATGATTGCCTGTTCCGCTGACGGAACCGGAGAAGCATCTGATCAATATTCTTGAGCTGGTCAGGATTGAAAAACGTGTGCCGGTCAGTGCCAGGGCGTTTGTTGCCAAGTCCGTTCTGCGCTATCAGCACACCAGATCTTTGCGTCATGCCTTACTGAGCACACCGAGCCTGCGAATGATCTGCGGTTTCGGTAAACGGGGGCCCCCTTCGGAAGCGATCTTTTCCCGAACCTTTGACAAGTATGCCAGGCAGGCATGGGGACCGTGGTTCGTGACACATTGGTGAAGGAACATCTCGGCACGGAACTGATTGGCCACGTCAGTCGGGACTCGACTGCCATCGTCGGACGGGAGAAGCCGACGAAGAAGGTCAAGGTTCACATGGTTGTCAAGAAGAAAGGGTGGCGGGGAAGAGATAGATACGGTCGCCTGCCGGGCCGAAGCGGCTTGATGTCCAACGCACCAGACGGCGCAGAAGGGCATCGCCCAACTGCCGAAGGTCGGTGGTCGCGGCGTCAAGAAAAACGCCAAGGGGTACGCGGAGATTTGGAACGGTTTCTGGCGTCAGATCAAGCCTTTTACACGAGGCTCTTTTTATAATTTTCACCGTGCCGATTGAGTCACTGTTATTGCGGTGCAATCATCAGTTCCGGCCTCACCAAAGCGTCAAATTCCTCCGCACTCACATAACCGCCCCCCACGGCCTCTTCCCGCAGAGTCGTGCCGTTTTGCAGTGCCAGCTTGGCAACTGTCGCCGCCTTGTCGTAACCGATCTGTGGTGCCAGTGCGGTCACCAGCATCAGTGAGCGTTCCATCAGTTCATTGATGCGCTCACGATTCGGCTCCAGCCCAACGACACAGTTGTCGGTAAAGCTGACTGCAGCGTCGGCCAGCAGGCGAATTGACTGCAAGACATTATAGATGATCACCGGTTTAAAAACATTGAGTTCGAAATGCCCTTGCGCGCCGGCAATCGTCACCGTGGTATGGTTCCCCATCACCTGCGCACAGACCATGGTCAACGCCTCGCACTGGGTCGGATTGACTTTCCCCGGCATGATCGATGATCCCGGCTCGTTCTCCGGCAGGCGCAACTCACCCAACCCTGAACGCGGCCCGGAACCAAGCAGACGAATATCGTTGGCGATCTTGTTGAAACTGACGGCAATGGTGTTGAGTACTCCGGACAGTTCGACCAGGGCATCGTGCGCCGCCAGCGCCTCAAACTTGTTCGCCGCTGTGCAAAACGGCAGTCCGCTGACGGCGGCAACCTCGGCGGCAAAGCGTACGGCGAACTGCGCTGGCGCATTCAGTCCCGTACCGACCGCCGTCCCCCCCTGCGCCAGGGGATAAAGACGCTTGAAGCTGTCATTGATCCGCTCGCACCCCAGCGACACCTGCGCCGCATAACCGGAGAATTCCTGCCCCAGCGACAGCGGCGTGGCATCCTGCAAATGGGTTCGACCAATCTTGATGATCTCTTGCCAGGCGACGACCTTGGCGTCAAGAGCGGCGCGCAGGGCGGTGAGGGCTGGCAACAACGGGCTATGAAGCTGTTCAATCGCGGCAATGTGCATCGCCGTCGGAAAGACATCGTTCGATGACTGACTGCAATTACAGTGATCGTTCGGATGTACCGGTGTTTTCGTCCCCAGCGTGCCGCCGAGGTATTCAGAGGCGAGATTGGCAATCACCTCATTGGCGTTCATATTCGACTGGGTACCGGAACCGGTTTGCCACACAACCAGCGGGAAGTGTTCATCAAGCCGACCGGAAATCACCTCTTCGGCGGCAGTCACGATTGCCTGGCCAAGCGTTTCATCAAGCTTACCAAGGGCAATATTGGTGCGCGCGGCACACAGTTTAATGATCCCCAGCGCCCGAATCAGTGGGCGCGGCAACAGCTCGTCACTGATCTTGAAATTCTGGAGCGAACGCTGGGTCTGCGCCCCCCAGAAACGGTCGGCGGGCACTTCGATCGCGCCAAAAGTATCGGTTTCGGTACGCGTGGCAGGTGTTCTCTCGGTCATGATCTCCCCCTGGAGTTAAAAGGCTCCATCGTGTTGTCGCCCACTTCGGTGCAATTGTCAAGGTGCAGCACTCGCAAAAAAGAATGAGATGGCTAAGCAAAAATTTCGTCCTACTAGGCTTGGTGGTTTTTCAGGGGCGAAGGCCTACATCAGGTAGGTCGAGGTCCTGAAAAATCAGCGTAACGACGTAGGGCGGACTTTTTGCGACGCCATCAAGGTGCAGCCACAGGTTCAACCCGGCAAAAGAAAAAAGGCGGCAACTTGAAATTACAAATAATTCATTCATAATGAACGCAGTTGCACTGTTTTGACATCGGGAGGCGTCCATGTTACAAACCTATTATGTCTGGGAATGGCCGGTACGGATCACTCATTGGATCACTTTCATCTGTGTTGTTGTGCTTGGTGTTACCGGTCTGGGCATCGGCACGCCCTTTCTCGAACCCGCGTTGACCGCACCGTACAGCATGGGCTGGATGCGTTTCGTGCATATAGTCTTCGGCTACCTGTTCACGCTGTCGGTAGTGAGTCGTATCATCTGGATGTTTATCGGCAATCGTCATGCGAGCTGGAAAAACTTTGTTGCCGTGTTCACACGCAAAGGCTGGCAAAGCGGCTACAAGGCTTTCAAATATTACAGCTTTTTGAGCCCCAGAACCCCTTACGAAATCGGCCATAACGGTCTTGCCGCCACGGCCTACGCCGGGGTTTTTATGTTGCTGCTGGCTGAAATTATCACCGGCCTGGCGCTGTACGGCCAATACGCCCCCGGTGGAGCGTGGCACCGTTTGTTCTCGCCGCTGCTGATCCTGGTCGGCAATCAGTACCTGCGCCTGATCCACCACGGCATTCTCTGGCTGCTGGTATCTTTTACCATCATCCACGTTTATCTGTCGTTCATGCTTGAGTGCAAGATGCGCAACGGCTTGATCAGCAGTATTTTCGGTGGCTACAAAACGATTGAAACCGACAAGCTAAACCGCTAGTACCACCTTCCCCCACCTGCACAGACCGCGACCGCAGCTGCTAACGGTTACGACACATCTGGCCGAATAAAAACAGCGCCCCGGAAAATTTTCCGCAGGCGCTGTGTCGATCATTTATGTAACCAGCCTCACATCGCAGAGCGCTCAATCTCTTTGCTCGCCACCACTTCACCGGTCGCGTTGACGACATCGACCCGCCATTTCCCGACCCAGCCCGGAATCATTTGCTTGCTCGAATAAACCCGCCAGCGCGGTCCACCAATAGTGAACGGCACTTCCGCCATGACCTGACCGTTATAAACCCAGCGATGCAGCACCGGTTCTCCAGCCATGTCGTTGATTTCAGTGAAGAAAAAAAGTGTTTCCAGTGCCGTGTCGGTGGCGGTCAGTTCGTCAACCGGTTCACGGTTTTCAACACTGGTGGTAAAAAGTGCCCGGGCAACGCCCGCTTCGGCAGCGCAGAGTACGGGAGTTAGCAGCAGGAAAATTCCGATCATCAGCAGTAACGTTTTTTTCATTTTTGCTCTCCTTGGTTGGGGTGTACAGTCGCGCGTAGCACGGACTGCGGATTTTTCAAGAACGCGCTATTGCCGTGGTCACGCAGCAATCAACGTTGACAAGCCGGGCTGCAAAAGTCTAGTGTGTAGCGTTATGCGAACCGTACTGCCGAGGAGAATGTCATGACGTCGGAACACAAATTTGAAGTTCTGCAAAACACCGTCCGCCGGTTGATTCGGCGCGGTGCTTACCCGAATCTGACCAATGTCCTCGCCAAATTCCGCCCTGCCGACATCGCGGAACTGTTCCGCGATCTGAGCCTCAAGGAACAACGCATCCTCTTCCGGTTGCTCGGCTCCGCCGAAACCGCCGCCGAAGTCCTCTCCGAACTCGACGAAAATGCCGGTGCACTGCTGCTGGAAACCTTCAAGCAGGAAGAAATCACCGAAGTCCTGCAGGAAATGCCGTACGACGACGCTGTCGAGATCATCCGCAATATGCCGGAGGAGTTGGCCGAGCAGGTCCTGCACAGCATGGAGGACGAGCATTCCGACGAGATCGAGAACCTGCTCCAGTATGACGAGGATACCGCTGGCGGAATCATGGCCACCGAGATTTTCTCCCTGCCGGAGGAAACCACCGTCAAGGAAGCAATTGCGGCGATCCAGCAGGCGGAAGATGTGGAAATGGTTTTCTATATCTACGTCACCGACGACTACAACCACCTGGTCGGGGTTCTGTCACTGCGCCAGCTGCTGATGGTCCCCCCGGAAAAGCTGCTTAAAGAGGTGATGGCCACCGACGTGATCAGCGTCAGCACCGACCGTGATCAGGAAGAGGTCGCCAAGGTCGTTGAAAAATACAACCTGCTGGCGGTTCCGGTTGTCAACGAGCTGAACAAACTGATGGGGATTATTACCGTCGATGACATCATCGACGTTATCCGTGAAGAAGCCACTGAAGATATCTACCGCATTGCCGGAACCAGCGACGAAGAACTGATGCTCGGCAACAAGTCATTCAAAATTGCCCGGCTGCGACTGCCGTGGCTCCTCACCAACCTGCTCGGCGGCGTGATAACCGGCTACCTGATGTGGACCTTCAAGGCCACGCTTAAAGAGGTCGTCGCACTGATCGCCTTCGTCCCGGTCATTACCGGGATGGGTGGCAATGTCGGTGGCCAATCGTCAACGATTGTCGTCCGCGGCTTCGCGACCGGGCGCATCGACCTGAGCAGTATCCGCCGCGTCTTTCTCAAAGAATTGCGCGTCGGTCTGATCATGGGCACCGTTTGCGGCCTGGCCGTCGGCACCATCGCCTACATCTGGCACGGCAACCCCTACCTCGGAATGGTTGTCACCGTTGCCATGGCCACCGCCATGACCGTCGCGGCATCGATGGGGGTGTTGGCCACAGCCTTTTTCAAACGCATCGGCATCGACCCGGCAATCGCCTCCAGCCCCTTCGTGCAGACCGCCAACGACATTACCGGCATTCTCATCTACTTCGGCACCGCGACTCTGTTTATTAACTACCTGCGCTGAGACTTGATTGCGGGTTTGGTTGATATCGTGAATTTTCGGGGAATTCGCAGACTGAAGAAATGAAAACCCAAAAGCCGGGACGAGCAAAGAAGTAATATGGGAAGCCTTGCTCCCCGCCCCGGAATCAACTATCATCCCCCCATGCACATCCATCGCGACGAAGCCATCATTCTCCACAGCCGCGCTTACGGTGAAGCCGACCGGATCGTCACCGCACTGACCCGTAGCCACGGTCTGCTCAAGGGGTTTGCCCGCAATGCCCGCAAGAGTCGCAAGCGGTTCGGCCCGGCGCTGGAGCCGTTCGCCCTGCTCAAGCTGATCTGGAACCCGCCACGCAGCGGAGAGCTGAGTTCCCTGCGCGAGGCCGAGATCCTTGATCTGCGCACCGGGCTGCGTCGCGACCTGCCGACACTGGCGCTGGCCGGTTACGGTCTGGAACTGACCGAGCGGTTGACACCGGAGGGAGATCTTCACACCGAGCACTTTGCTCTGCTTAACGCTTTCCTCGACCACCTCGTTGCAGTCGGCGCCGTGCCAACCGCGAAGCTGCTCTTGGAGCTGCGGCTGGTGCAGCTGGCGGGATTGATGCCGCACCTGCTGCACTGCGCCGTCTGCAACGCCCCGTTCAGCGAGGACATCGTCCCGTTCAGCGCCGACTACGGCGGCGGGATCTGCGGCACCTGCGCAACCGGTAATGACGGTCCGCCGGTCAACGTGGCCACCCTCGGCAGCCTCTCCCGTTGCCTGCGTGCACCCGTGACCGTCTTCGCCGATCTGCACCTCGGCGCGATGACGCTCCGGGAGGGCGGAAGCATTCTCGGCGCGGCGCTTGCGGCACACCTTGACCGCCCGTTGGCAAGCAGCGCATTTCTCCAGCTCGCCGATTCCATGACGCCCGTCGACCCCCGCAAAAAGTAGCCTCCAGACCGGGGTTCAGGCTTGACAGCGACAAGCCCCGCAAGCTATAGTCGCCCCCTGCTATTCCTGCCTGATTATTGTATACAGTATACTTTTTAGCAAGAATGCTCGGCACTTTTACCGTGACTAAATTTATTTATCACAGGGAGGCTTTGTGACCTTTCAGGAGCTGATTCTTTCATTACAAAATTTCTGGGCCAAGCAGGGGTGCATTATTCAGCAACCTTACGATATCGAAAAAGGTGCCGGAACCTTCAACCCCGCGACTTTTTTGCGGGCACTCGGCCCGGAACCGTGGAACGTTGCTTATGTGGAACCCTCGCGCCGCCCCACCGATGGTCGCTACGGTGAAAACCCGAACCGCCTTCAGCATTATTATCAGTTTCAAGTCCTCTTGAAACCATCGCCGATGAACATTCAGGAGCTTTATCTCGATTCACTCAAAAGTTTCGGGATTGACCCGTCGAAACACGATATTCGCTTCGTCGAAGACGACTGGGAATCGCCGACCCTCGGCGCCTGGGGGCTGGGCTGGGAAGTCTGGCTCGACGGCATGGAAATCACCCAGTTTACCTACTTCCAGCAGTGCGGCGGCATCGACCTGAAGCCGATTCCGGGGGAAATCACCTACGGCATCGAGCGTATCGCCATGTATATCCAGGGGGTCGATAACGTCTATGACCTGGAATGGGTTGACGGCATTAAATACGGCGCGGTGCATCACCAGACCGAAGTCGAATTCTCAACATATAACTTCGAGGAAGCCGACACTGCGATGCTCTTTCAGCTCTTCGATATGTACGAAAAGGAATCTACCCGGCTGGCGGAACTGGAGCTGGTCTTCCCCGCCTACGACTTTGTTCTCAAGGCTTCGCACGCTTTCAACCTGCTCGATGCACGCGGCGCAATTTCGGTCACCGAACGGGCCAACTACATTGGCCGGGTGCGCAACCTGTCACGTCTCTGTGCTCAGGGGTATGTTGCTCAACGTGAAAAACTCGGTTTCCCGTTATTGAAGAAGTAAACCCTATGCTCTGGGAGTTTTAATATATGTCCGCGGAACTTTTTCTGGAAATTGGCGCTGAGGAAATCCCCGCCGGGTTTATCCCGGTGGCGCTGGCCGACCTCGAACGTTTGCTACGCAAGGAATTCGACAGTACGCAGATCGGCTACGGCGCCATCCGCACCTTCGGCACCCCGCGGCGTCTGGCTATCGCCATCGATGCCGTGGCCATTGAGCAACCGACTCGTCGCAGTGAGGCCATGGGCCCGGCCAGGCACATTGCCTTCGATGCCAATGGCCAGCCAACCAAAGCGGCCATCGGCTTCGCCCGTGGCCAGGGGGTTGATGTTGCCGACCTGAAAATCGTCACCACCGACAAAGGGGAGTATATCTGTGCCGAAAAGGAAGAGGTGGGGCGCAAGACCGTCGAACTTCTCCCTGAGCTACTGCCGAAAATGATCGCCGCCCTGCCCTTTCGCAAGTCGATGCGCTGGAAAGACCTTGATGTCCGCTTCGCCCGTCCGCTCCACTGGATCGTCGCCCTGTTCGACGGCCAGGTGGTGCCCTTCACTTACGGCAACTTGACCAGCGGCAACCGCTCGCGCGGGCACCGCTTTCTGGCCCCGCAGGAGTTCCGTGTCAGCTCCGCCAGCGACTATCTGAGCGTCGCCGAAAAGCATTTCGTCATCGCCGACATCGCCCGCCGTAAAGCGCGCATCAAAGAGCAGATCGCAGCGATTGCCGCTGCCGAAGGCGCTCAACTCCTTGAGAATGAGGAGCTCCTCGACGAGGTCACCAATCTGGTCGAATTTCCGGTTGCCCTGGCTGGTGGTTTTGATCCGGAATTTCTCAAATTACCCCGCGAACTGCTGATTACCTCGATGCGTGAGCATCAGCGCTATTTCAGCCTGATTGCAGCTGACGGCAAGCTGTTACCACGCTTCATCACCATTGCCAACAATCAGGTTGACGATCCGGCTGTCATCGTTCGCGGCAATGAGCGCGTCATTCGCCCCCGGCTGTCCGACGCCATGTTCTTCTGGGAAAAAGATCAGCAGACGCCTCTTGCCGACCGCCTTGAAGCATTAAAAAATGTCGTTTACCAGCGTCAGCTCGGCACCAGTTTTGAGAAGGTCTTGCGCTTCAAGACGATTGCCGCCGAGCTGGCCGAACGTTTTGAGCCAGCAGCAAAAGCGTTGACCGAGCGTGCCAGTGAGCTGGCCAAATGCGATCTCGAATCGAACATGGTCTATGAATTCCCTGAACTGCAAGGGGTCATGGGGCGCGAATACGCGCTGCTCGAAGGGGAAGATCCGCGTGTCGCCAACGCCATCTTCGAACACTACCTGCCGGTCGAAGCTGGCGGGGAGCTCCCCTCCGACAATGTCGGGGCGTTTGTTTCGCTGGCCGACAAGATCGATACCCTGTGCGGCTGCTTTGGCGTTGGCCTGATCCCGACCGGATCGGCGGACCCTTATGCCTTGCGCCGCACGGCCATCGGCATTCTCTCAATTATTCTTGATCGCGGCTATTCGCTGTCAATTCCCGAACTGGTGGCGCGTGCCGTTGCTCAATTGGCAGCAAAATTGACCCGGCCAGCGACTGAAGTTAAAGCAGACGTCATTGAATTCATCCGCCTGCGTCTCGTCAACCTGTTGACCGGTCAGGGCTACGCCCAGGACGTTGTCGATGCCGTACTGTGCGCGGCGTTCGATGACGTGACCGATGCGGTTGAGCGGGTTAAAGCATTGGCACAGATAAAAACGCGCGACGATTTCGAAGCGCTGGCCGTCGCCTTTAAACGGGTGGTCAACATTATCAAGGACGGCGTTGTTACCGAGGTCAACCCGGAGCTGTTTGAAAAACCGAGTGAGCAAAAGCTGCTGACGGCGCTCGAAGCGGTCGAGAACCGTTGTGCGACCGCCACCCGCAGCGCTGACTACACCGCTGCCTTGCGCACTATCGCCACCTTAAGGGAACCGGTCGATGACTTCTTTACAGCGGTGATGGTCATGGCTGAGGATGAAAAGGTCAAGGCCAACCGGCTGGCGCTGCTGACCCGTGTCGCCGAGCTTTTCGCCAAGATTGCCGATTTCACCCGTTTGAGCATTTAACACAACATATAACCGAACCGCGCCCCTTGCGCGGTTCTTTTGTTTAGGGATTACCAGCACTTATCATTGGGGAGCTTGCTCCCCCAACAACCTACATCGTGTCAAGGAGGATTTTGATGGCAAAGCAACATGTGTATTTCTTTGGTGACGGTCATGCCGAGGGTGATGGCCGCATGAAAAATCTGCTCGGTGGCAAAGGTGCCAACCTGGCGGAAATGACTTCCATCGGCCTGCCGGTTCCGGCCGGTTTTACTCTTACCACAGAAGTTTGCACCGAATACTACGCCAATGACCGGAATTATCCGGCGGGGCTGACTGAAGAAGTTCAATCCAACCTGGAGCGTGTCGAGCAATTGATGGGGAAAAAATTTGGTGATGCCACCAACCCGCTCCTGGTTTCGGTGCGTTCCGGTGCCCGGGCTTCGATGCCAGGAATGATGGATACCGTCCTCAATCTCGGTCTCAACGATACCACGGTGCAGGGCGTGATTGCCCAGAGCGGAGACGAACGCTTTGCCTACGACTCCTATCGACGTTTTATTCAGATGTATTCAAACGTCGTCATGGGGATGCCCGGTGAAGAGCTGGAAGATATCCTCCACGATATGAAAGAAAATAAAGGGGTCAAAGAGGATACGCACCTCAGCGCCGCAGACCTCAAACAACTGGTCACCCTGTTCAAAAACAAGGTCAGGGGGGAACTTGGCAAGGAGTTCCCTGACGATCCCAAAGAGCAGCTGTGGGGAGCGATCAGTGCCGTTTTCAGTTCCTGGATGAACGCCCGCGCCATCACCTACCGGCGGCTGAATAACATTCCGGCCGAATGGGGGACTGCCGTCAACGTCCAGTCGATGGTTTTCGGCAACATGGGGGACAACTGTGCGACCGGCGTCGCCTTTACCCGTGACCCCTCAACCGGTGAAAACTACTTCTACGGCGAATATCTGGTCAATGCGCAGGGCGAGGATGTGGTGGCGGGGATTCGCACGCCACAGCCGATCAACAAAGCCAAACACAAACCAGGCGACCTGCCCGCCATGGAAGATGTCTTGCCGGAATGCTACGCGCAGTTGGCAAAAATTCGCGATATCCTTGAAAAACACTATCGTGACATGCAAGATATCGAATTTACGATCGAAAAACACAAGCTTTACATGCTGCAAACGCGCAACGGCAAGCGCACCGCCAAGGCCGCGGTACGCATCGCCGTCGATATGGTCAAGGAAGGGCTGATCAGTGAAAATGAGGCCGTGCTGCGTGTTGCCCCCGAGCAACTCGATCAATTGTTGCATCCGTCACTCGATCCTGCCGCCGAAAAAATCGTTGTTGCCAAAGGGCTCCCCGCTTCTCCCGGCGCGGCTTCAGGAAAAATCATCTTCACCGCCGATGAAGCTGAAGCGGAGGCCAAACTCAACCGCAAGGTTATCCTGGTTCGCGTTGAAACCAGCCCCGAAGACATCCACGGCATGCACGCCGCCCAGGGCATCCTCACTGCCCGTGGCGGGATGACCTCGCACGCGGCGGTCGTCGCCCGTGGCATGGGGAAATGTTGTGTTGCCGGGTGCGGCGACATTAAAGTTGATTACCGCAACGAAACCATCACCACGGTCAAAGGGGATGTTTTCAAAAAAGGTGAGATCATCACTCTTGACGGTTCGACCGGTGAAGTGATGCGCGGCGAGGTCCCCACCGTTCAACCGCAACTGTCCGGTGAATTCGGTGAGCTGATGGTCTGGGCCGACAACATCCGCACCATGAAGGTCCGCACCAACGCCGACACTCCGCACGACGCCCAGGTGGCCCGCGATTTCGGGGCCGAGGGGATCGGCTTGTGTCGCACCGAGCACATGTTCTTTGAAGGCGACCGGATCATGGCGGTCCGCGAAATGATTCTTGCCGAAGATGTTGAAGGGCGCAAGAAAGCCCTCGAAAAAATCCTGCCGATGCAAAAAGGTGATTTCCTCGGACTCTTCCGGGTCATGAAAGGTCTGCCGGTCACCATCCGCCTGCTCGACCCGCCGTTGCATGAATTCCTGCCGCACACCGACAAGGAAATTGATGCCCTGTCAAAGGACATCGGCGTTCCCGCGGCGACACTCAAAGCCAAGGTTGAAGCGTTGCACGAATTCAATCCGATGCTCGGCCACCGTGGCTGCCGTCTGGCCATCACCTACCCCGAAATCTATGACATGCAGGTTCAGGCGATCATGGAAGCCGCCTGCGAACTGAACAAAAACGAGGGGTACGCCATCATCCCCGAAATCATGATTCCGCTGGTCAGCGAAGTGCGTGAACTGGCGGTGCTGCGCGCCAACGCCATCAAGGTCGCGGATGCCGTGATCGCCCGCTACGGCGTGAAGGTTGAGTATCTGATCGGAACAATGATCGAACTGCCGCGCGCCGCATTGACCGCCGACGTGATTGCGGCCGAAGCCGAATTCTTCTCCTTTGGCACCAACGACCTGACCCAGACCACCTACGGGCTGTCACGCGATGATGCCGGGAGATTCCTGCCCTTCTACGTCGAGAAAGACCTTTTCCCGAACGACCCCTTCGTTGCCATCGATCAGGAAGGGGTTGGCCTGCTGGTCAAGATGGGGTGTGAGAAAGGGCGCGCCGGACGACCGGGGATCAAGCTCGGCATTTGCGGTGAGCACGGCGGGGAACCGTCGTCGGTCATTTTCTGCCATCAAATTGGCCTCGACTACGTTTCCTGCTCGCCGTTCCGGGTACCGATCGCCCGCCTCGCGGCGGCACATGCGGTCTTGCTGGAAAAATAATTCGCTGGTCACTGGACATACTATTCGCACCAATAAAAAACGCCCTCGCGTAACGAGGGCGTTTTTTATTGGTGCGTCCGGACAACCAGTCTGTTTCAGGCAACCGTGACCCGCAGCCGTCCGACCTGCTCAATCTCCGCCTCAAGCACATCGCCACTTTTGACCGCCGCGACACCGGCAGGGGTTCCGGTAAGCAGGATATCCCCCGCTTCCAGCGTGAAAATCGCCGAAGCGGCAGCGATTAACTCCGGGATGCTGCGCATCATCAGGGCGGTGGTGGCATCCTGCCGCAACGCCCCGTTGACGCGTAGCGCAATACGCAACCGCTGTGGATCGGCGACCGCCTCCGCCGCGACGAAGGGGGATAGAGGACAGGAGGTATCAAACCCTTTGGCCTTGTCCCACGGGAGTCCTTTGGCTTTCAGCGCGCTCTGGACATCACGCAGGGTCATATCGAGGGCAACACCGTACCCCGCCACATGTTGCAACGCCCGGTGCGGAGGAATATCTTTCCCGGTTGCACCGATCAACACGGCAAGTTCCACCTCGTGGTGACAATCGGCCGAATATGGAGGAATAATGATTTGTTCGCCGTCAACGATAATGCTGGTTGTCGGTTTGGTGAACAGTACCGGCTCATCCGGAAATGCATTGTTCAGTTCGCGGATGTGATCGACATAATTGCGGGCAACACACACCAGCTTGCCGACCTGATAGTTTGTGGTCGTTCCACGGGGGATAATCTGAAACATTATTGATCTCCTGAAGGGGTTGGACAAGCATAGCGACTACAGCGCAAAAATGCAAGATTGAGCTGTAGTCCGCTCTGTGCTATTTTGGAATCGTGGCCAATGCTTCCCCCTTTTCTTACCGGCCCCAGGAGCCTGTCCGAGAATAAGGGCCGAAGCGAAAATCCAGAGGTTTGCGGGCAGATTTTAACTCATTTGCAGCCTCATAGCCGTAGCTATGGGGCAAAAAGGAGCTGAAATATGAGCCAAACAGCTGGGTTTGCAGCCGGCCATTCATTCTCGGACAGGCTCCTAAAGGAAAAGTGTGCTTCTACCTGTCGGCGACATGCCTAATCCACGCAGTGTTCCGGTTGTCAACATCCTGCTCATTATCATCAATGTTGCGGTTTTTCTGTTCATCACCCTCCCCCTTTCGGTAACGCCTCCGGACGCCAGCAACCCCTTCCTTTATGAATATCTGCAACTGGTCGGGGCCTACACACCCCAGGCGGTCAGCGCGGCATTGCAAAATCTGAGTGCTTACGACCTGCATGTCCTGCAATACGGTTTCCGTCCGGCTGAACCGACAGCCACGGCATTGCTGAGTTCACTCTTTCTGCACGGGGGGTGGATGCACCTGGTTGGCAACATGCTCTTTCTGTGGATTTTCGGCGATAATATCGAGTATCGTCTGGGACACCTCGGTTACCTTTGCGCCTACCTGTTCGCCGGCGTGGCGGCGACCCTGTTTTACGCCCTGTTCGTCCTCGATTCCCCGGTCCCGCTGATCGGAGCATCAGGCGCGATTTCCGGAGTGCTTGGCGCATATTTTTTCTGGTTTCCGCGCAACCAGGTAAAAGTATTCGTCTTTCTCTTCCCGTTGATCATGACCACCGTGCTGGTTCCGGCACGCGTCGTCCTCGGATTTTATCTCCTCATCGACAATCTGCTCCCCTTTGTATGGAATGGTGGCGCCGGCAGCGGAGTTGCTCACGGTGCGCACATCGGCGGCTTTATGGCCGGACTCGGTCTGGCGTGGGTGATCGATCATCGTCACGGCGACAATCATCCTTACCGGACAGCATCGCTGGCGGAGCAATCACCCCCCACTGAAAACCCGCTTAAAGCCGACCGCGAGGAAATTTCCCGGCAGATCAAACAGGGCAATCTGCGCTGGGCGGCGGGACTTTACTTCTCGCTCAACTCACGTGCCGAACGTGGCGCGATCGACGCGCCGGATGTCCTGGCGATCGGTGATTATTTTCTGCAGCAAGGGAACATCGACCACGCACTGTCGGTATTTCGCCGCTTTATTGCCGAACGACCAACTGCACAGGGGATCGATCGAGCCTACCTGGGAGCGGGGAAGGCATTAAGCTATAAACCACGCTGCAGCACCGCAGCCTACCAGTATTTCCTCAACGCCCTCGATTGCGCCAGCGATGAAGCCCTCGCCGCAGAGGCTCGAAAACGGCTGAAAATTATCGAAGAACTGCGGGGCCGCTCGCAACAGGATAGACCGCGCAAATAAAAAGCTCCGCAATATTTTGCGGAGTTTTCTGCTCAGATCGCATTTAGGGTCTGCAGGAAAATAAGGTGGCCATTATTGCGCTCAGATTTGGGTCAGATTTGGTTGCAGCGATTGAACAAAACCGCAGGCCTAGCAGGGCTAAGTCGAGGATTTTGTGATTGAGCTGCGACCGAAGATGGGCGGAAGATGAGATGCAAGATGGTTATGTTATTTTCTTACAGGCCCTTAGTGTTATTTATCCTTTGATAACATTCGATGCCTGCGGGCCTTTGGGACCCTCGGTCACGTCAAAATTGACGCGCTCGCCCTCGTTCAAAGTGCGAAAGCCATCGCCGCCGATCCCCGAATAATGCACAAAGACATCCGGACCGTTATCTTGCTCGATGAAACCAAACCCCTTCGACTCGTTGAACCACTTCACTGTACCTTCCGCCATTTTACATTTCTCCTTCTGCACCCTTGCTCCTGCGCAAGGTTTTTAAAAAAGAAGCACCGGACAACCACAACGGTCTGTGCCATGCTTCAGCCTTCTCAATTACCTGCTCAGAACGACACGGACAGGCTCCTGTTGACAGTGAAAATAATTTAACATCGTTCTATTCTGAAATGCAAAGAAAATCTAATAACATCAATTTTCTCACCGCAGGGCTGTTCGTTCCGCTGCGCACCGGTCGATTGCAGCACAGCGCAGGTCATGTTATCTTCGTCTCTCCCCCTTTAAGGAGTTTGGTGATGTTCTACTTCGATTACGATGAACCGCTATTTCGCCCCCCGAGTGAGGCACAGAGCCTTATCTTCCAGATCACTCTCGGCTGCTCGCAGAACCACTGCACCTTCTGTGGCATGTACAAGTCCAAGCAGTTCCGCATGCGCCCGGTTGCGGCAATCGCCGCCGAAATTGAGCGCATCCCGTTCGCTCACCGTGCGCCTATCCGGCGGGTCTTTCTGGCCGATGGCGATGCACTGGTCTATCCGCAGGCGGGGTTGTCTGAGATCCTCGACCTGCTTGCCAACAACTTCCCCCATCTCAACCGGATCGGGGCCTACGCCTCGCCGAACAGCCTGACCACCAAAAGTGTCGCCGAACTGGAGGCGTTGCGTAGCAAAAAACTCCGCATCCTCTATTTCGGTCTGGAAAGCGGTGATGACCCGACTCTGCTGGCGATCAAAAAGGGGTTTACCGCCGCCACCATGCTTGACCTCTGCCACACGGTGAGGAGCGCCGGGATCAAACTGTCAGTCACTGCAATCCTCGGTCTGGCCGGTGAGCAGCGCAGCAGCGAACATGCTGCTGCAACTGCCGCCTGGGTAACAGAGCTGTCGCCAGAATACTTTTCGTTGCTCACCCTTTTTCAGCGTCACAACGATGACTTTATCCGCTCAATCCAGCAACTCACGCGAGGGGGCATTCTGGAGGAAACATTGCGGATCGTCCACGGATTGGCTCCGGAAAAAACGATCCTGCGCTCAAACCACGTCTCCAATTTTCTCAACCTCGCCGGAAGTTACCCCAAAGATCGTGCGCGTCTGATTACCGATGTCGAAGGGGCCATCGCAGAGGCGCGACGGCGACCGCAGTGGTACAACGCCGTCCCCGATTATCAGGAGTCATTTTATTAATCCTCTCTTCCGCATGAAAAAAGTTCCATGCGCCCCGTTTTTTCTTTGGCGGATCGTGCAATACGGACAGTGTTGCGGTACAATGGATGTACAGGACGCGCGACCTGTCACATCAACCCTTGCCGGAATGGAGGTGCCACCAATCGTAGAACAACATAATTTATCGATGGCTACACCCGCCGACGGTTTACGGAGGTCGGCCAGACCCGTGACAGGGAAGTAGGACAAAATAAAAGAGAAGGCCCGCACATCAATGCGGGCCTTTCACTGTCTGGGCACATCAAAAGAGCATGTCCTGCGGTTTCAAACCTTGATCCTTCCCAGAACGTGTCACGATCACGAATTCTCCACCACTCGGACTTCAACCCTTCCACCTACGGCATCCGCATAACGTTGCAACGAACGCAGGCTGGGAAGAGGGTGCCCTGATTCAAGCCGGGCGACGACCGACTGGGTCGTACCCATGCGCAGAGCGACCTGGGCCTGAGTCAGGTTGGCGCGCTTGCGGGCTTCGATCAATTGTGAGGCAATGGCGAATTCTTCTTCGAGTACATCGTATTCGCGTTTAAATCCTTCATCGGCAAGTAACTCTTGTTTCAACTCCGCAATTTTCTTGCCCATGTTCAGATCTCCTTCATGCGTTGTTTGGCCAACTTAATTTCCTTCGCGGGTGTTTTTTGTGTCTTCTTGATGAAAATCCTGAGGATGACAACGCGCCTTCCTGTCACCGTGACGTATATCCCTCGCGAAATTCCGGTTTTCCCTTTGGAGCGCATTTCCCAGAGCTTGCCTTCGAGCGGACGAATGTGCGGTAAACCAACATTTTCAATTCCGTGCTTTTCAATCAATTCCGAAATACGTATAAAACGGGCCTGCATATCTTGGGGTAAATCAAGATATTCCTTCTCGACCCTTTCATCCAAGAACTCAACTCTCCACTTCATCCGCCCTCCATATTATCGCAATTTTGCTATAAATTCAAGCTGTCATTATTCTTTCAAGGTACGAAGCTAGAAAAAAAGCGGCCCGTTGGGGCCGCCTTTAGATCAAATCACTTCCCCCACTTTTCTCTGATCCGCGCCACTGCGGTCTCGACGCTGGCCTTGTCGCCGAACGCGGAGAGACGGAAGTAGCCTTCACCGCTCGGTCCGAAGCCACTCCCCGGCGTGCCGACGACGTGGCACTCGTTGAGCAGTTTGTCAAAGAAGTCCCAGCTGGTCATTCCGCCCGGCGTCTTCAGCCAGATGTAGGGCGAATCGACGCCACCGTAACAGGTAATGCCAGCGGCGGTCAGCCCTTCACGAATGATACGAGCGTTATCCATGTAATAGTCAATGGTCGCCTTGACCTGTGCCCAGCCCGCGTCGCTGTAGACCGCCGCAGCGGCCCTCTGGACCGGGTAGGAGGTGCCGTTGAATTTGGTGGTAGTGCGCCGGTTCCAGAGTTTGTTGAAGCTGAACTTTTCGCCGTTCGCGGTGGTGCCCATCACCTCTTCGGGGATCACCACCAGCCCGCAACGCACCCCGGTAAAACCAGCCGTCTTGGAGAAGGAACGAAACTCCATAGCGCACTGCTTGGCTCCTTCGATCTCGTAGATTGAGTGCGGGATGCCGGGGGTGGTAATGAACGCCTCGTAAGCGGCATCGAAAAAGATGATTGAGCCGTTGGCGTTGGCATAGTCGACCCAGGTCTTGAGCTGCTCTTTGGTGGCGACAGTGCCGGTCGGGTTGTTTGGCGAGCAGAGGTAGATGATGTCGACTTTTTCCTTGGGGAGCGCCGGAACGAAACCGTTTTCGTCGGTGCACGGCATGTAGACCACGCCCTGGTAGTAGCCTTTGTCATCCGCCTCGCCGGTGCGGCCGACCATGACGTTGGTGTCGTTGTAGACCGGATAGACCGGATCGCCGATGGCGACGACGTTATCCAGCGCGAAGATATCGAGGATATTGGCGCAGTCGCACTTGGAACCGTCGGAGATGAACATCTCGGAGCTCTTCAGCTCAATGCCGAGCGGCCGATAGCTCTTCTCAATGATCACCTGAGAGAGCCACTCATAGCCCTGCTCCGGGCCATAACCGGCGAAGTTCTCGGTGGTGCCGAGGTCGTCGATCGCGGCATGGAACGCCTTGAGCACCGCCGGGGCGAGCGGCTGGGTGACATCGCCGATACCGAGCCGGATGACCTTGGCGGTCGGGTTGGCAGCGTTGAATTCACGCACCCGCCGACCGATCTCGGGAAAGAGGTAACCGGCCTTGAGTTTCAGATAATGATCATTGATCCGTGCCATAACAAAAAAAATCCTCCAAAAAATTATTTTCACCACGAAGAACACGGAGGACACGAAGAAGTTCGAAAACGACAGGTTCTCTTCGTGTCCTGGTTCGTGATCTCTGTGGTGATATTTATCTTTTATTTAAGACCCAGAACATCCTGCATATCGTACAGACCTTCAGGCTTACCGCCGAGCCAGGCCGCCGCACGGATCGCGCCACGCGCGAACATGTCACGACTCATCGCCCGGTGGGTGAGTTCAATCCGTTCTCCCATGCCGACAAAGTAGACGGTATGCTCGCCGACGATATCACCGCCGCGCACTGTCTGCATGCCGATTTCCTCAACGCTACGCTCGCCGCACATCCCTTCGCGATGGTAGTTGGCGACCTGCGGATAGTCGCGTCCGAGGGCATCAGCAACGATTTCGCCCATGCGTACGGCAGTGCCGGAAGGGGAATCCTTTTTTTTATTGTGATGCAGCTCGACAATCTCGACATCAAAGGCGTCGCCAAGGGTGGCGGCAATATCCTTGAGTACTTTAAAGCAGAGGTTCACCCCGACACTCATGTTCGGGGCAAAGACCACCGGAACTGTTTGCGCAATGCGCTCGATTTTGCGACGCTGTTCGGGATTCATGCCGGTGGTGCCGACGATCATCGCCTTGCCAAGTTTCTCGCACACCGCAGCATTGCTCAGCGTGACTTCCGGCCAGGTGAAATCGATCAGCATGTCAGCGTCGGCCAGCGCCGTTTCGAGCGAGTCCACGATCTTGACATCCAGCGCACCGCAACCGGCGACGCTTCCAGCATCCTCGCCCAAACGAGCATGTCCAGCCATCTCTACGGCACCGATCACCTGCAAATCGGCGGATTCGGTGGCGAGGGCAACGATCCGGCCACCCATCCGGCCCGCGGCTCCGGTAACTGCTATTTTTATCATATCTGGCTCATTTCAGTACGGGGACAGGATTGAAGTCTGTCCCCGGCACAGGGTTAGATCAGATCGTAATGTTTCAGAATGACCTTTAATTTTTCCAGTGTCGCGTCGTTCATCCCGACCAGTGGCAAACGCACATCCGCCGCTATCTTCCCCATCAAAGCTAAAGTCGTCTTGACCGGCACCGGGTTCGACTCGATGAACATCGCATTGTGGAAATTGAGCAGCGACAGGTGCAAGTCGCGGGCGGTGGCATAATCCCCCCGCTGCGTCGCGCTGACCATCGCCTTGACCTGGGCGGGGATCGCGTTGGCCGACACCGAGATGACCCCCTTGGCGCCGCAGACCATCATCGGAAAGGTCAGGAAGTCGTCGCCGGAGATAACGTCGATCTTGTCGCCGGCCGCAGCCAGAATCTCGCTGGCCTGCACCAGCGAACCGGACGCCTCCTTAATCGCAACAATGTTGCTGATCTCGGCCAGACGGATCGTGGTCGCGGCGGTGATATTGACCCCGGTGCGCCCTGGCACGTTATAGAGCACCTGCGGCAACGCCACTTCTGCCGCGAGTTTTTTGTAGTGCTGATAGATCCCCTCCTGCGAGGGTTTGTTGTAATACGGGCAGACGAGCAACAGAGCGTCAGCACCCATCTGCCTGGCGTTTTGCGACAGTTGAATCGCCTCGGCGGTACAGTTTGCCCCGGTTCCGGCGATCACCGGAATCCGCTTGTTGACCTGTTCGATGCAAATCTGAATGACTCGCGCGTGCTCTTCAAAGTCAAGCGTCGCCGATTCGCCGGTCGTCCCGCAGGGCACGATAACATCCGTGCCGTTCTCAATCTGGAACTCGATCAGCTGACGGTACTTTTCCTCATCGACGTGCCCCTGGGTATTGAACGGGGTGACGATGGCAACCATGGAACCACTGAACATTGCTTTCCTCCTCATGCTGATGAAACAGTAACGGTGAACTGCGTCTGTATCTATAACTGATTAAATTGTGATGTGTTTGTTCAGATTCTGCACTTAAAACACGAAACGAAATTGGTAACATACTTGCCGGGCATTGTCAAAACGATCATCGAAATGCCGATTGTGGTGTCACGCTGACGCCCTTTGTCCAGTCGCTTTCAACCACCACATCTCCCCAGCGCCATAACGCGCCGACCCGATAGCGATAGGTCACACCGTTGGTCAGGCCGACATCCTCGTAAGTGGTCTCAACCAGGGGGGTGCGGTTAAGCGGCTGAGGAGCAAAAGGTGCTTCCCCCGCAGCGCGTTGCAGGTGGTAACCGAGCAGTTCCCCGCCAGGGATGGCTGCCGGGGCATCCCAGCTCAAGGTCACCAGCGCGTGACCCGCCGTTGCAACAAGGGCTGAGGGGAGCGGCGGCGCGGCCACAACCACCCGGTTCACCTGTGCCGAACTTCCGGGGAAACCGTCAACCGTCAGCGGCTCGATCCGGTAACGATACCCTTGCCCGGCAACAACCTGATCGTCGTAGAGACGTAAAGCGTCGCGACCGTCAGTGACGGAAAGCTCCCGCCACAGCCATTTATCATCGCGACATTCGGGGCACTCCTCCCCCGGCAGAAAGGGCAAACGATAGATACGGAAGCCAGCCACCTGCGCCGGGCTGCCATCTTCATCCTTGTCCGGCGCACTCCAGCTCAGCTCCAGCGTCGCGCCGTGCTGCAGCACCTGCACTTGCGTCGGTGCCAGCGGTAACGATTCACCCAGGGGGCGCAACGGCCCTCTTTTACCGCACCCCAAAAACAGCGGAGTGACCACCGCGAGCGTCACCAGCAACCGCCAGGGCAAACGCACGACGCAGTTACCCGTTGCGCTGCGCACGGGCGCGGGCGATCTCTCGCTCCACCGCCGCTCGTGCGGTGCCGCCGGTGGCGGAGCGGGCGTTAACGGAGGCCTCAAGAGTTATGAAATCATAAATATCTGCATCGATCAGTGCAGAAAATGCACGAAATTCTTCAAGGCTGAGTTCCGGGATATCCTTGCCGTTCTCCACACAGTAACGCACGGTTTTGCCGACCACCTCGTGAGCCTGGCGGAACGGCAGCCCTTTGCGCACACAGTAGTCAGCGACATCGGTGGCCGTCGAAAAACCGCGTGCAGCGGCCACGCGCATATTCTCTCCCTTGACCTGCATCTGCGCGATCATCTCGGCAAAAACCTTGAGACTCCCCTTGACCGTGTCGATGGTATCGAAAAGCGGTTCCTTGTCCTCTTGCATGTCCTTGTTGTAGGCGAGAGGGAGCGATTTCATCAACGTCAGCAAACTGATCAGGTTGCCGTAAACCCGGCCGGTCTTGCCGCGCACCAGTTCCGGCACATCGGGGTTTTTCTTCTGTGGCATGATCGAACTGCCGGTGCAGAAGGCGTCGGAAAGCTCGATGAAATTGAAATCGGCGCTCGACCAGAGGATCAACTCCTCCGCGAGACGCGAGAGGTGCATCATCAAAAGACTGGCACAGCTGCAAAACTCAATGGCAAAGTCACGGTCCGACACGCTGTCGAGGGAATTGCGCGTTACGCCGTCAAAACCGAGCTGCTGCGCGACCCACTCACGATCGATCGGGAAGGTGGTGCCGGCCAGAGCCCCGGCACCCAACGGCAGAACGTTGAAGCGCACGCGCATATCGTGCAGGCGCGAAATATCGCGGGCAATCATCTCCCGGTAGGCGAGCAGGTGATGGCTGTAGAGGATCGGCTGGGCGGTCTGCAGGTGGGTGAAACCAGGCATGATAATGTCGAGGTTCGCCTCGGCCTGCTGAAGCAGCGCATCTTCGAGTGCGCGCAGATAGCCGAGGATGATCTCGATCTCGTCACGCAGGTAAAGACGGATATCAAGCGCCACCTGATCGTTACGGCTGCGACCGGTGTGCAGCTTGCCACCGACCGCGCCGATCCGCTCGATCAAACGTGATTCCACATTCATGTGGATGTCTTCAAGGGCCACCGTAAACTCAACCTTGCCCGCTTCGATCTCGGCCAGGAGCGCATCAAGCCCGGCGCTGATCTGCTCAGCCTCGGCAACGGCGATGATCCCCTGACGACCAAGCATCGCGGCGTGCACCTTCGAACCCTGAATATCGTAACGCCAGAGGCGCTGGTCGAACTCGATCGAGGCCGTGAACTCTTCGACAAATTTGTCCGTTGGCTGGGTGAATCGTCCGCCCCAAAGTTTACTCATGATCTTCTCTTTCCCTGCTGTCGGCCAGCCGCTATTTTCTGGTTGCCCGTTGAATCGCGGCAATCCGCAAACGCAGGGCATTGAGTTTGATAAATCCTTCGGCGTCGGCCTGATTGTACACCTCGTCCGCCTCAAACGTGGCGAAGTCAACGTTAAAGAGGGAGTCATGCGCCGAATCACGACCGACCAGACGGCAGTGGCCTTTGTAAAGTTTGACGCGCGCCATGCCGTTGACCGTCTGTTGTGATTCATCGATCAGTGCCTGGAGTACCCGGCGCTCGGGAGCGAACCAAAAGCCGTTGTAGATCATCGCCGCGTAGCGGGCAACCAGCGAATCGCGCAGGTGCATGACCTCGCGATCCATGGTGATCGACTCGACGCCGCGATGGGCTTCTTCGAGAATGGTGCCACCGGGGGTCTCATAGACGCCACGGCTCTTCATGCCGACGAAGCGGTTCTCCATCAGATCGACGCGACCGATGCCGTGCCTGCCGCCGAGTTCGTTGAGTTTGGCAAGGAGTTTGGCCGGGGAGAGGCGTTCGCCGTTCACCGCAACCGCATCCCCTTTTTCAAATTCAATCTCGACAAACTCGGCCTGATCCGGCGCGTCCTCCGGCTTGGTGGTCAGCACGTACATTTCTTCCGGAGCTTCGGCCCAGGGGTTCTCCAGCACGTCCCCCTCAAAAGAGATGTGCAGCAGGTTGCGGTCGGAGCTCCACGGAAACTTCTTGCTGGTCGGCACCGGGATGCCATGCTGCTTGGCGTAGGCCTCAAGCGCGGTACGGCTGTTCATATCCCATTCGCGCCACGGCGCAATGACCTTGACTGCCGGGTCGAAGTGGTAGTAGGCAATCTCAAACCGCACCTGGTCGTTCCCCTTGCCGGTGGCGCCGTGGGAAACCGCGTCGGCCCCTTCCTGTTTGGCAATCTCCATCTGCGCCTTGGCGATCAAGGGGCGGGCGATGGAAGTGCCGAGGAAGTAGCGTCCTTCGTAGATGGCGTTGGCGCGGAACATCGGGAAAACGAAATCGCGCGCGAACTCTTCCTTCAGATCCATGATGTGGCAGCTGCTGGCGCCGGTCGCCCTGGCTTTGGCCGGAATGCCGTCAAGCTCTTCCCCCTGGCCGAGGTCAGCCGAGTAGGCGACGACTTCACACCCGTATTCCTCGACCAGCCATTTGAGGATAATCGACGTATCCAACCCGCCCGAATAGGCGAGCACTGCTTTTTTAACTTGCCCGTGTTTGCTCATGATCTATCTCCTGTATTTCGTTGGATTTAAATGATTTTTATTTACCACCCGCTCGCAAACTCGCTGAAGGACACGAAGCTCACGGAGAAAAGCAACTGATTTATTTCAGGGTTTCTTCGTGCCCTTCGTGTTCTTCGTGGTGAAATAATTATTGCATCAACGTCGCCATGATCGCCTTCTGCACATGCAGGCGATTTTCGGCCTCGTCAAAGACCACCGAGTGCGGTCCCTCGATTACCGCGTCGGTGATCTCCTCATCGCGGTGTGCTGGCAGACAGTGCAGTACGATGCAGTCGGGAGCGGCCACCGCCACCAGCTCCTCGTTGAGCTGAAAACCGGCAAACGCCACGACCCGCTGCGCCTGCTCGTCCTCCTGCCCCATACTCGCCCAGACATCGGTATTGAGCACATCAGCACCGCGCGCGGCTGCGAACGGATCATTGGTGTACGTGACCTTTGCTCCGGCGGCAGCGGCCCGCGCCATCACCGTGGCATCCGGCTCGTACCCCGGTGGGGTGGCGACGCGCAGCTCGAAGCCGAAGATCAGCGCCGCGTTGATCCAGCTGTTGGCCATGTTGTTGCCGTCGCCGATCCAGCAGTAGGTCAAATCGCGGTAGTTCGCCTTGTGCTCGCTGACGGTGAAAAGGTCGGCCATCAACTGGCAGGGGTGATACATGTCGGTCAGACCGTTGATCACCGGAATCGTCGAACAACGCGCCAGCTCTTCGACCGCCGCCTGCGAAAAGGTGCGGATCATGATGCCGTCAACGTAGCGCGACATCACCCGACCGGTATCCTTGATCGATTCGCCGCGCCCCATCTGGGTGGTTGACGAAGAGAGAAACAGGGCGTGACCACCGAGTTGAAACATGCCGACTTCGAACGACACGCGGGTGCGGGTCGAACTCTTCTCAAACAACATGCCGAGGGTCTTCCCCTTGAGCAGCTGGTGAACCTTGCCACTTTGCTGCATGGCCTTCAATTCGCGGGTCAGCTCAAAGAGCTTTTCGAGATCCTCACGTGACCAATCGGACAGAGCCAGAAAATCTTTGTTCATCTATTTTTCTCCCACTTCACTGCTATGGATTTCAGCCAATATCGTGTCGAGAATGGCAATCATCTCGTCGATTTCCACCCTGGTTACAACCAGGGGCGGCACGAAACGCAGCACCCGGTCCTGGGTAACGTTGAGCAGGACACCGCGTTCATGCCCCCGCTTGACGATCTCGCCAGCGGGGATCGTCAACCCCATACCGACCATCAGCCCGATACCACGCACTTCGGTGATCACCGGGTAGCGTGTTTTGAGCCGCTGCAACTCCGCCATCAGGTAGTCGCCCATGCGGTTGGCGTTCTCCAGCAACCCTTCGTCGAGAAGAGCATGCAGCGCCGCCAGCGCCGCAGCGGTCATCAGTGGATTGCCGCCGAAGGTTGAGCCATGGGTTCCCGGCGAAAAGGCCGTCGCGACCTTGGCGGTGGACAGCATGGTGCCGATGGGGGCCCCGCCAGCGAGAGCTTTGGCCAGGGTCATGATGTCCGGAGTCACACCAAAATGCTCATGGGCAAAGAGCTTGCCGGTGCGCCCCAGACCGGTCTGAACTTCATCGAAGATCAGCAGCAGTCCCTGCTCGTCACACAGTTGGCGAACCTCCCGGAAATAGTCGGCCGAGGGCACCTTGACCCCACCCTCCCCCTGAATCGGTTCGAGGAGAATCGCGCAGGTGAGCGACGAGACAGCCGCGCGCAGCGCGACAATGTCGTTGAAGGGGACATGCTTGAAACCGTGCAGGAGCGGATCGAAAAAGCGCTGGACCTTTTCCTGGCCGGTGGCTGACACCGTCGCCATCGTCCGTCCGTGGAAAGAATCGGCGGCGGTGATAATTTCAAAACAGTTTTCACCCCGCGTCTCGCGACTGTACTTGCGCGCCAGCTTGATTGCCGCTTCGTTCGCTTCCGCTCCCGAATTACAGAAGAAAGCCTGGTCGGCAAACGAGTGATTGCAGAGCAGCTCAGCCAGCTCAATCTGGTTGGGAATATGATAATAGTTGGAACAATGGATGAGGGTCGCCGCCTGTTCCTGAATCGCCTGCACTACCCGTGGGTGGCAATGGCCAAGGTTGTTCACCGCCACCCCGGCAAGAAAATCGAGATACATCTTGCCGTCGGCATCCCACAACCGGCACCCTTCGCCCTTGACCGGGACAATCGGGTAACGGCCATAAGTTTTCATAATCACCTGCTCCCCGCGGTCGATCCATTCTTGTGCACTACTCATTGGTCAAACCTCGCAATCGCGGTACCGATTCCCTTGTCGGTAAAAATTTCCAGTAAACAGGCATGCTCCATCCGCCCGTCGATGATATGGGTCTTGATGACGCCTTCTTCGATCGCATCGACACAACAGTTCACCTTCGGAATCATCCCCCCGGAAATGGTGCCATCGTTGATCAGATCAGGCACCCGGCGAATATCGATCGTCGAGATCAGCTTGCCATCCTTCCCCTTGACTCCTTCGATATCGGTCAACAGAATCAGCTTTTCCGCCTTCAGGGCGCCCGCCACCCGCCCCGCGACCAGATCGGCGTTAATGTTGTAAGTCTCACCGTTGAGGCCGACACCGACCGGCGCGATCACCGGAATGAAATTTTCTTTCTCCAGGGCACGGAGAATCTCCGGGCGCACCGTTTCAACTTCGCCAACCATCCCGACATCGATAATTTCGGGGGTCAACGTGTCGGGGTTAATGGCCGTCAGTTCCAGCTTGCGCGCGGTCAGCAGATGACCATCCTTCCCCGTCAGTCCGACCGCCTTGCCACCATGACGATTGATATTGGCAACGATTTCTTTATTGACCTTGCCGCCGAGAACCATCTCGACCACATCCATCGTCGCCGCGTCGGTAACGCGCATCCCCTGAACGAATGCGGTGGTTATCCCCATCGCCGCCAGTACCTTGCCGATTTGCGGACCACCGCCGTGGACAATGACCGGATTAAGTCCAATGTATTTGAGCAGGATAACATCGCGGGCGAACCCCTCTTTGAGGTGTTCCTCGACCATCGCGTTGCCGCCATACTTGATAACGATCGTCTGGTTGCGGAAGCGCTGGATATAAGGCAGAGCCTCCATCAGCACCTTGGCTTTATTGATTAATTCCTGCATCGTCTCCATCTCTGTCGAATTGTCGCCACAATAATCCCGGCCACGTATTTTGGTCAGTGGAAAAGCGTTTAATATATCATAATTTTTTTATTGATATAGAAAAAAATGAGGCAAACAGGGGGATTGCAACGGATTTACGGCAGGACAACCTTCACCGTCGTACCCTGCCCAGGCGTGCTGGTGAATGACAACCGACCACCGTGGACACGCACAAAACGCTGAGCATAGTAGAGCCCCAGACCGAAACCTCGCACCTGGCCGGTACGCTGGGGATCAACCTGGTAAAATTTTTCCGTGATTTTCAGCAACTCTTCACTGTTGATCCCCACCCCGTTGTCGGTAACTTCAATCACCAGTTCAGTCCCATCCGTAACGGAAAAGCGCACCCGGCCACCCTGCGGAGTAAACTTGAGGGCATTGTCGAGCAACGCCCACACCACCACATGAATCCGCCGCGAATCCAGAGAGCGCTCCCGCAATGTCGCCGGAAGGTGCACTTCGAAGTCGATCCCCTTGTGGTGAAACCTCTCCCTGAACGGCGCTGTCACCTCGGCCAGCAACTGATGCACGTCTGTCAGTTCGATTTTCGGGCCATCCTGATGAAGGATAATTTCACTGAAGGAAAGTAAATCCTTGATCAGATTATCGAGATGACGGGACTCATCGAGGATCCGGTCGAGTATGTCACGATACGCCTCCCCTTCAGGCACTACCGCGCCAGAAGCGAGGTTCTGGATAAAGAGGTAAATCGCTGTGGTCGGAGTTTTCAGCTTGTGGGAGACCAGCCCGAGAAACTCCGCTTTGAGGTGGTCACTGTGTTTGAGATCGAGCAGCTCTTCCTTGAGTTTCTTCTTTTCCAGGACACTGTCGATAGCTGTACGCAGCTGAAGGAGATTGATCGGCTTGCTGATGAACTCATCGGCACCACTTTTGAGCGCCTGCAGAATGATCTCCTTTTCTGCAAAACCGGTCATCAGCACAACAATTTGATTGGGAGCCTGCGCCTTGATCGCCCGCAACAGCTCAAGTCCACTCATGTTCGGCATCATAATATCGGCAAGCACAACATCGGGGTGTTCGCGTTCAAAAATCGTCAGCGCTTCTTCGGCACCCCCCGCCTCAAAAATATCAAAGCCGTTCAAAACCCGTGCGCACAAGCCACGAATTACCGATTCGTCATCAACAATCAGGATCGTTGATTGGGTTCTGCCGTCAGCCAAAGTCACCCCGTCAGTTCAACTGTTCATGATACTCTTGCATCGCCATCTTTGCCGAGGCAACGAATAAAAATGCAGCCTATAAAAGTTACAGCAAAGTGTCAACCTGCGCAAGCCAACTGCGCGTATATTTGCCCGGCATGCCAAAGATGACCCTGCATGACAAGCGCATGCTATGTGTTACTGTCAGCCCTCAACTTGCCGTCCTGGAAGCCCGCAGATAACACCGTAGATTCGGTTCGTGGTCTTTGCTTTTTACGACCATGAGATCTCTTGTGTGGATTTATCAATGAGACTACGTGGATTGCGGCAGGGTTTTTGCTTTGTCATATGGTGGCCCAACCGCCGGGAGGCCCGCGGAAACCTTATGTTTTGCCGCTGCCGCGGCCATTCTGGCCCCAGGATGTTATTGATGGGGACCGTTGTTTTTCCCGCGCTTTGACTGGAAGGCGTTGTTGATGACTGGTAAAATCACCGGATTTCTCGGCTATTTTCTACTGCTGACCAATCTGGCCGTGGCCTCGGTGGAGACGGCGACGCCGGTGCTGCGAGTCTACGGGCCGGGCGGTCCGTACCATGCGCTGTCGGAGTGTGCCGATCTCTACCGCGACCGGCACGGGGTCGAGGTCCAGGTGGTGCGGGCGCTCCCCCACGATCTGGCCGAGTGGATCCGTGTCGATGGCGATATCTATTATGGCGGCGCGCCCTGCATGCTCGAAGAGTTCGTCGAGAACAACCCCGGACTGCTCGACCTCGCCTCCGTCGAGTTGCTCTACCCGCGCCAGGTTGGCATCATCGTGCGCGCAGGGAACCCCCTCGGCATCGAAGGACTCGGCTGCCTGACCGAGGAGGATGTCGGCTTGCTTGATGTCAAACTGGAAAACATGGGTCAGCTGCACAACGCGTTTTCCGAGCGACCGAACAACCTGAAGAGTCTGGTCTACACCGGTCGGCAGGGGCTGCGAGCCTGGCGAAACGAACCGGAGATCGACGCCTGGGTGACCTACCGTTCCTGGCATGTCAAGCTCGACGATGCCGACTTCATCGAACTCCCTCCCGAACAGGGACTGCGCTACACCCCTCTCGCCCTGACCACGCACTCCGCCTGGCCACAGCAGGCACGCAATTTCCTCGAATTCCTCAAGTCCGAGGATGCCTACCGGATTTTCCAGAAGCACGGCTGGGACTGATCGGTTGGTATGCTGAATCGTTGATGCGTGGAGTTGAGCTGTAATAGTGTAATAGGGGGACATAGTTAAGTTGGTTAACTTGAGTGTAATAGGGGGACATAGTTAAGTTGGTTAACTTGAGTACTCTGGCTTGAAAATCGGAAAGCAACTTCGCGGGTCGCGGCCCGCTGCCGCCTCACTCTTTTGCTGGCCCAAAAGAGTAAGCAGAAAAGGGCCTGCCATTGCATGGAGCATGTCGGATGCAAGCTGCGATGTGCTCTGATGATTTCGTGCGATGGATATGGTCGGTGCGCATCTGCCGCGTCTAACGGGGCTGTTCTTTTCGCCCCGTGCCGGTCGGCGTCTCCGTTGTAAATGGGGAGTGCTGAATTGAAGCCGCCATGAAACCCGGCTATAACAATTTTCAACGCCAACGGGGCCCCTTAAGAAAGGCCCCGTCCCGGTGCAGACCCGTAAAATCTGGACATTCATTTTCCCCTGCTTAAAATCACAGCGATACGCGACCACCATGCCCGCTGCGAGCGCAGGCACTTTTGCATCCTTTTGCTGCCGGGCAAAAGGATGTCGGCTGGCGGGACGAAACCCGCCGGTTTTTGTTTCAATCTTCTACTGAATCGAAAAGCAACTTCGCGGGTCGCGGCCCGCTGCCGCCTCACTCTTTTGCTGGCCCAAAAGAGTAAGCAGAAAAGGGCCTGCCATTACATGGAGCATGTCGAATTCGCAGGGGGAGGAATTCAAGAAACTGTGTACGAGGGACGCGGTCGGTGCGCATCTGCCGCGTCTAACGGGGCTGTTCTTTTCGCCCCGTGCCGGTCGGCGTCTTCGTAGTGAACGGGGAGTGCTGAATTGAAGCCGCCATGAAACCCGGCTATAACAATTTTCAACGCCAACGGGGCCCCACAATAAGTCAACGGGGTCTGGCTTCCAAGTTGACAAGTTGAATGTAATCGCAACTCATAACGTCCAAGGGAACATTCTTGATATTTTGACATTTATCCATTCTCGGTTAGATTTTCATATCTCAACCAACAGATAACGCTCCAATAAGCGCCCTTGACAAGCTCATCGACGATCACTACTTTTTGATGACCGGCAAGAACTGTCATTTGGAAAAATGGCAGTATACTTGTGGAATGTCGTGACACACATCGTAACCATGCTCATTGCGGAGGCCACGTGGACCCGAACAGATTGACCCAAAAAACCCAGGAAGCATTCAGTCAGGCTCAAAATACGGCGGTCAAGTTCGGCCATGTCGAGGTTGACGGGGAGCATTTGCTGCATGCGTTGCTTCATCAGGACGATGGCTTGGTCCCACGCATCCTCGAAAAGATGGGCATTCCGCTTGACTCGGTTCGCAACGCCGTCGAGCAGGAACTGCGTTCCCGCCCTTCGGCCTCCGGCCCCGGCATGGAAGCGGGGAAAATCTACGTCACCCAGCGGCTTAACCGCCTGCTGGTGGAGGCCGAAAGCGAAGCGAAAAGTCTGCAAGACGAATACGTCAGTGTCGAGCACCTGCTCCTGTGTTTCTTGAAGGAAGGAAAGGGCACCGCCGCCGGGCGCATCCTCAGCCAGTTCAATATCGATCGGACCCGTCTACTCGGCATCCTCAAGGAGATTCGTGGTCATCAACGCATCACCAGTGCCGACCCGGAAAGCACCTACGAAGCGCTGCTGAAATACGGTCGCGACCTGGTCGAGGAAGTCAAGAAAGGACGACTCGATCCGGTTATCGGTCGTGATGAAGAAATCCGCCGCACGATCCGCATCCTCTCGCGCAAGACCAAAAACAACCCGGTGCTGATCGGCGAACCGGGGGTCGGCAAAACCGCTATCGCCGAAGGGCTGGCGCACCGCATCGTGCGCGGCGATGTCCCGGAGGGGCTCAAGGAGAAAACCGTTTTTGCCCTCGACATGGGCGCGCTGATCGCCGGCGCCAAGTATCGCGGCGAGTTCGAGGAACGCCTCAAGGCGGTGCTCAACGAAATCCGCGAAAGCAGTGGCCGTATCCTGCTCTTCATCGATGAGCTGCACACTATCGTCGGCGCCGGCAAGACCGAAGGGGCGATGGACGCCGGGAACATGCTCAAGCCGATGCTGGCACGCGGGGAACTCCACTGCATCGGTGCCACGACCCTCGATGAATACCGCAAATATATCGAAAAGGATCCGGCGCTGGAGCGCCGCTTTCAGCCGATCCTGATCGACCAGCCGACGGTCGAGGAGAGTATCAGTATCCTGCGCGGGCTCAAGGAGCGTTTCGAGGTCTATCATGGGGTGCGCATTCAGGACAACGCCCTGGTCGCCGCTGCGGTCCTCAGTCACCGCTATATCTCCGACCGCTTTCTGCCCGACAAGGCAATCGACCTGATCGACGAAGCCTGCGCCACCATCCGCACCGAGATCGACTCCCTCCCCGCCGAACTTGACGCGATCACGCGCCGGGTGATGCAGCTGGAAATCGAAGAGGCGGCGCTGAAAAAAGAGAAAGATGCGGCGAGTAAAAAACGCCTTGAAATCCTCAGACGCGAACTCGCCGACCTCAAAGATCAGTCCGCTACCCTGACCACCCAATGGAGCAACGAAAAAAACGCGATCAAAAAGCTTCAGGAGCTGCGCGAAGAGATTGAAAAAACCCGTCAGAAAATAGCGGTGGCGGAACGTAACTACGACCTCAATCTGGCTGCGGAACTGAAACACGGCAAGCTGCCCGAGCTGGAACGCAAACTGGGTGAAGCGGAAGCCGCAACCTCTGTCGATACCAGCTACAAACAGCTTTTACGTGAAGAAGTCACGGAGGAAGAGATTGCTGACATCGTCTCGCGCTGGACCGGGATCCCGGTCAGTCGGCTGGTCGAGGGGGAAAAGGAAAAGCTGCTCAAACTTGACACGATCCTCCATCAACGCGTCATCGGCCAGGACGAAGCGGTGCAGCTGGTCACCGACGCAGTGATTCGTGCCCGCAGTGGCATCAAGGATCCCCAGCGCCCGATCGGCTCCTTTATCTTTCTCGGTCCGACCGGCGTCGGCAAAACCGAACTCGCGCGCACGCTTGCCGCAACCCTCTTCGACAGCGCGGAGAACATGGTGCGGATCGACATGTCGGAATATATGGAACGGCACAGCGTCAGCCGCCTGATCGGTGCTCCGCCGGGGTATGTCGGTTATGACGAGGGGGGGCAACTCACCGAAGCGGTGCGCCGCAAACCGTACAGCGTCATCCTCTTTGACGAAATTGAAAAAGCGCATCCCGATGTCTTCAATACCCTGTTGCAGATTCTCGATGACGGTCGCGTCACCGATTCACAGGGGCGCACCGTCGATTTCAAGAACACCGTGATCATCATGACCAGCAACATCGGCTCGGGGTTTCTGCTGGAGGGGATCAATGCCCAGGGAGAGATATCCGACGACGCGCGCACGGCGGTGATGGCTGAGTTACGGCGGCATTTCCGCCCTGAATTTCTCAACCGGGTCGATGATACCGTGCTCTTCAAGCCGCTGCACAAGGACGAGATCGCCGCGATCATCGAACTGCTGATCAACGAACTGCGTGCGCGTCTCACCGAGCGCAACATCGCTCTCACCATCAGTGACGCGGCCAAGCGCTTCATCGCTGATGCTGCCTACGATCCGGTCTACGGAGCCAGGCCGTTGAAACGGTACTTGCAACATAATCTGGAAACGGCCATCGGTCGCAAACTTATCAGCGGAGAGATTGCCGACGGTGCGGAGATCATTGTCGAGGTCGACAATGGAAAATTAGAGATTGTTACAGAGCGTCAGTAATCCGAGCAGGAGTCCCGCGCTGAAGACGGGGGGCGCCGGGATAGAGTTCTCACGGCGCTACCCGCGTTATGACAGAGAATCAGCCCTTCACCAACCCCTCAACCAGCTGCGTCACTGCCGCGAGCGCTGCCGGTAATTTATCCGGCTCACTCCCCCCCGCCTGGGCCAGGTCGGGGCGTCCCCCCCCCTTGCCACCGACCAGTGCGGCGAGTTCCTTGATCAGATTGCCGGCGTGAAGCTGCCCGACCAGATCCTTGCTCACCGCGACAAGCAGATTCACCTTCCCTGCAAAGACGCAACCAACGACGATTACCCCCGAGGGAACCCGTTCGCGCAGCCGGTCGGAGAACTCCCGCAACGCCTTGCCGTCCATCTCATCGACCTTGACCGCCAACACCTTGATCCCGGCGACATCCTGCATCTGCTCCAGCAGTTCCGCCGATTTTCCGACATTGAGTTGCGTCTGCAGATGGTCGATATCGCGCTCCAGCTCTTTCTGATGCTCCAGCATCTTGCGTAAACGCGATTCCAGCTGCCCGACATCACTCTTGACCAGCGCGGCGACGTCGCGCAACATTGCGTCGCGACGATTGACATAGTCAAGAGCAGCGCCACCGGTCAACGCCTCGATCCGCCGTACTCCGGCGGCGATGCCGGTTTCCTGCACAATGCGGAACAGGCCGATATCTCCGGCAGCGGACGTATGTGTGCCGCCACAGAGTTCCATACTGAAATCACCGGTGCGCACCACGCGGACACTATCCCCGTATTTTTCACCAAAGAGCGCCGTCGCTCCAGCGGCCAGTGCGTCTTCCTGCGACATTTCTCGCACGTCAACGGTGCCGTTTTCACGAATGCGGCGGTTAACCTCCTGTTCGACCCGAGCAATTTCTGCCGCGGTCATGGCAGAAAAGTGGGTAAAATCGAAACGCAACCGTTCCGGCGTAACCAGGGAACCGGCCTGTTTGACATGGTCGCCCAGAACGTCGACCAGCACCGCCTGGAGGATGTGGGTCGCGGTGTGATTGAGGCAGGTTGCCTGGCGTACCTCGCGGTCAACGGCAAGCTCGGCACTTTCGCCCTGCTGCACAGCACCGGAAACGATTTCGCCGACGTGGATAATCAACTCGGGGAGCGGACGGCGGGTCGTGTCAATCCGCACCTCGCCGCGTTCCGTGGCCAGCGTCCCGCGATCACCCGTCTGTCCGCCGGACTCACCATAAAAGGGAGTCAGTGAGGTGACAATTTCAACCCTGTCACCCTCTTCCGCCACACTGACCTGCTGGCCATCCTTGAGTATCGCCAGCACATTACCAAACCCGGTCAGCTCGCGATAGCCGACAAACTCGCTGTTGATCCCCGCTTCGTGGAGCTGGTGATAGATCGCCGAAACCGCCTCTTCGCCCGAACCTTTCCAGTTTTCCCGTGCTTTGGCGCGTTGCTCGGCCATGCAGCTGGCAAATCCCGCGGCGTCGATGCCGAGCCCTTCCTGGCGGACAATATCAGCCGTCAGATCGGTCGGGAAACCATAGGTGTCGTAGAGTTTAAACAGCACCGGACCGGGGATCTGCGCCCCGCCAGTGCGCTTGAGCTTCTCGACTTCTTCGTGCAGAATCCGCAGACCATTATCGAGCGTCTCCATGAAGCGCTCTTCTTCGGCGCGAATCACTTTTTTAATAAAACTTTCGCGCGCAATCAGCTCGGGATAGGCTTCCCCCATCAGCTCCTTGACCGCATCGACCACCTGAAAGAGGACTGGATCAGAAGCACCAAGCATCTTGGCATGACGCGCCGCCCGACGCATGATGCGCCGCAAAACATAGCCACGCCCTTCGTTGCTCGGCAGCGCCCCGTCGGCGATCAAAAAGGTCATCGCGCGGATGTGATCGGCAATCACCCGCAACGAGACATCGTCTTTGTCGTTGTCACCGTAGCTCTTGCCGACCAGCCTGACGATATGGCGGATGATCCCCTGCAACAGATCCGTGTCGTAGTTCGACTGCACCCCCTGCATGACGGTGGTGATCCGCTCCAGCCCCATCCCGGTGTCGACCGCCGGGTTCGGCAACGGTTCCAGGGTGCCGTCCGCCTGGCGATTGAACTGCATGAAAACATTGTTCCAGATCTCCATGTAACGGTCACAATCGCAGCCGACATTACATTGCGGATCAGCGCACGCCATTGCAGGGCCATTGTCCCAGAAAATCTCGCTGCATGGTCCACACGGCCCGGTATCTCCCATTGCCCAGAAGTTATCATCCTCAAAGCGGAAGATGCGCTCGCGCGGAACCCCTTCCTGCGTGTGCCAGAGATCGGCAGCCTCGTCATCATCGGTATAGACGGTCACGTAGAGACGATTTTTATCAAGACCGAGATCAACGGTGAGAAATTCCCAGGCGTAGGCAATAGCTTCTTTTTTGAAGTAATCCCCGAAAGAAAAATTACCGAGCATTTCAAAGAAGGTATGATGACGGGCGGTCCGCCCGACATTCTCCAGATCGTTATGCTTGCCACCGGCGCGAACACATTTTTGCGATGACACGGCACGTAGATAATCGCGCTTTTCCTGACCGAGAAAACAGTCCTTGAACTGATTCATCCCCGCGTTGGTAAAGAGCAAGGTCGGATCGTTATGCGGAATCAACGACGAAGATTCGACCACGGTGTGCCCGTGCCGGGAGAAATAATCGAGAAAGCGTTGACGGATTTCCTTGGCAGTCATCTTTGTGGTGGCGGTTGTCATCGTCCATCTACCCCTTTTGCAGTACCGACAAAATGTCACCGAGAGCAAACCCCCGGCGTTGAAAAAACTGGATCACCCGCCGCCGCTTACGGTCATCAGCAAGGTGGTGGTCATAATGTGGATAACGCCGTTCAAGCAGCTCGCGCAGCACGTCAAGCGGGGGATACTCAGCGGTGGCGGCGGTCATGGCCAGATCAATCAATTCGTCCGCTACCCCGCCACGTCGCAACTCCCACCCCAGCCGACTACCGACCGCTCGTCCCTCGCGCAGCAGCATCCGCGCCCGGTTCAGGGCGAAATGACGATCGTCAAGATAACCGAAATCGCGACAACGCTCCAGCGCCGCCGCGATCTCATCGTCGGGAAACTTCTTCTCTCGCAGCCGCCGGAGCAACTCCGACTCACTGCGATCACGCACGGTCAGCAGGCGTAACGCAGTGCTCAGCGCATCAGAAGCGCTCGACCGTTGCGCTGCCATCAGCGTCCGCCTTTTCCCCCTCAAACGCATCCCACGACTGGTCGGAAGTCGACGAGATACCGGAAACCTTCAGTTTGAAATCATCCGGGTTGGAACTCTGCCGCATCGCCTCTTCAAAAGTGATGAATTGCCGTTTGAACAGCAACAGCAGCGACTGATCGAAGGTTTGCATCCCGTAGGTCTCGTAGCCCTGCTGCATGGCATCCTTGATCTGACGGGTTCTTTCCTTGCTCTCGATCAGCTCCCGGGTGCGCGCGGTCGAAATCATAACTTCAACGGCCGGCACCCGTCCCTTGCCGTCGGCGCGCGGTACCAGTCGTTGGGAGATAATGCCGCGAATGACCCCGGCAATCTCGCCGCGAATCTGCTGCTGATGGTGCGGCGGAAAGACTGAAACGATCCGGTTGATCGTTTCGGTGGCATCGATCGTGTGCAGTGTCGACAGGACCAGATGCCCGGTTTCAGCCGCGTGCATCGCGGTTTCAATCGTCTCCATATCGCGCATCTCGCCGACCAGAATAACATCTGGATCCTGACGCAACGCGCTTCTGAGTGCCCCGGCATAACTTTCCGTATCAATCCCGAGTTCGCGCTGATTAATAATACTTTTTTTGTCACGATGCAAGTATTCGATCGGATCTTCAATGGTCACAATATGCGAGGTGCGGTTGGCATTGATATAATCGATCATCGCCGCCAGGGTGGTTGACTTTCCGGAACCGGTCGCTCCGGTGACCAGAATCAGGCCACGCTGCTCGTTGGCGATTTTCTTGATCACCGGCGGCAGGTTCAGGTCATCGACACCAAGGATATCGAATGGAATCGCGCGGAAAACCATCGATACCGTTCCCCGCTGCGAAAAGACGTTGGCGCGAAAACGCCCGAGACCGGGAACCCCGTAGGCCAGATCGACCTCGTGAATTTCCTGAAACAGCATCCGCTGCTTGTCGTTCATGATCTGGTCAGCCATCTTCATCATCTGCGTCCCATCGAGACGCGGAGCTTTCGGCAATGGCCGCAAGGCGCCGTCAATCCGGTACACCGGTGGCAGACCGGCTTTCAGGTGGATATCGGAGGCGCGGGATTTAAGTGCAATCCCCAGAATATCGTTCAGTTCCATCAAGTTGCTCCCTCATCACTTGGCTCTACCGACACGAGACTTAGCTTGGCGACAATTTTCTTTTCAATGGCCGTAGCAATGGCAGGGTTTTCAAGTAAAAATTGTTTCGAGTTTTCGCGCCCCTGACCGATCCGGTCGCCGTCAAAGGAGAACCAGGCCCCGCTCTTTTCAACGATCCCCTGTTCGACGCCGATATCGAGCATATCCCCCTCGCGGGAGATGCCGGTACCGTACATGATGTCGAATTCCGCTTCCTTGAACGGCGGCGCAACCTTGTTTTTGACGATCTTGACCCGCGTCCGTCCGCCAACCACGTCCTGCCCTTGCTTGAGTGCAGCGATGCGGCGAATATCCATGCGCACCGACGCATAGAATTTGAGTGCATTGCCACCGGTCGTGGTCTCGGGGTTGCCGAACATCACGCCGATCTTCATGCGAATCTGGTTGATGAAAATCAGGCTACAGTTCGACTTGCTGATCGTTCCGGTCAGCTTGCGCAGCGCCTGCGACATTAACCGCGCCTGTAACCCCATGTGTGAATCTCCCATTTCACCTTCAATTTCGGCACGGGGAACCAGCGCGGCGACCGAATCGACGACCAGCACGTCGATCGCCCCGCTGCGAATCAGGGTTTCGGTAATTTCCAGCGCCTGCTCACCGGTATCAGGTTGCGAAACGAGCAGATCGTCGGTCCTCACGCCAAGACGTTTGGCGTAACCGATATCGAGCGCATGCTCGGCATCGACAAAGGCGGCAATCCCCCCCTTCTTTTGCGCCTCGGCGACGATATGCAACGCCAACGTTGTTTTTCCGGACGATTCAGGGCCGTAGATTTCGATGATCCGCCCGCGCGGCACGCCGCCAACCCCCAACGCCAGGTCGAGGCTCAGTGCTCCGGTTGAAATAACCTCGATATCCGGCACGACATGGCCTTCGCCGAGGCGCATGATACTGCCTTTACCAAACTGCTTTTCAATCTGCGACATCGCCAGATCAATGGCCCGATCCCGATTCTGATCACTCATTTTTCACTAACCTCCACAGGGGAAGAAAAAAACCGTTCGATGCAGGTGCCTGCTCTGCGGATGCCCCCCGTTAACCGCCAAGCAACGCGACCCGGCGCGAAAGATGTTCCGCTCCGGTTGTTTGCAGTCGACTTTCGTATAACACCAGCCGCTTCACCTGCCAACTCACCACGGCAGTGCTTGCGGATGAAGCGAAGAACTCTGCGGCCACTGGTTGCGGATGACGCAACCGGCCCAGGGTCAGGTGCAAAGAGAAGGTGCCGGAGGCGGAGACGAGCCCGGCTTGCCGCCACCCGGCCAGCAACGTACGCTGCAAGTCAAGCAACGCTGGTGACGCCTCCAGCCCGAGCCAGAATCCCCGTGCCCAGCGCTCGCGCGGAAAGGCCCCGATTCCGGTCGCACGCACCGCGAACGGGGCGAACCGGGCACTTACCGATAGCATGATTGCGGCTATTTTATCAAGTGCTTCTTCCGGTTGATCGCCGAAAAAGCATAAGGTCAGGTGCAAGGTTTCCGGGCGCGTCCAGCGTGCCTGCGGGAAATGCCCCGCCAGTCGTCGCTGGATATCCGCAAGTGCGTTACGGACGTGCTCCGGCACCGGCAGCGCGACAAAACACCTGACCAGCGTTACGTCCGCACGATCGACTGCGGCGGCGCTCACCCCTGATTAACCGTGCCCGCTTGTGCTTCATCAAGTATGGTCGCCGACTGTAACAGATAACGTCGCAGCCATTCGAGCGCCATCATCGCAGTCATCAACCGCACCTGCGCGCGGTCGCCATGAAACAGGTAACGTCGCACCGTCTCCCCCTCAGCCGTTGCCAGGGCAATAAAAACGGTGCCGACCGGTTTCTCGTCCGTCCCGCCATCCGGTCCGGCGATACCGGTCACCGCCAAGCCCAGATCGGTCCGCGCCTGCTGGCGAATGCCACGTGCCATGTCCCGCGCGCACGCTTCGCTGACCGCGCCTGCACCCTCCAGGATGCGGTGCGAAACCCCCAGCCAATGATGTTTGGCCGCATTGGCGTAGGTTACCGCACCGCGTTCCAAAAAAGCTGACGCGCCGGGCAGATCGGTCAGCAGTTTGGCGATCAAGCCCCCCGTGCATGATTCCGCCAGTGCCAAAGTTTTTTCGGCAGCGGCCAGCGCCTTGCCCACCACACCGGGGAGGGTCTCATCATCGACAGCGACAAGATATTCACCGAACGCCACGCGGAGCGTCGCTGCGGCGGCAACCAGCGCATCAGCCTGCGCTCCGTCAGCCTTCAACTTGATCGTCACCAGCGGATATTCAACTCCGAACGCCACCCGCACCTGCGCTGGCAACGACAGCGTGTCGAGACGTTCTTCAACCTCCGGTTCAGGGAGCCCGAAGATGTGCAACCGTTTAAGCAGCAAAGGCAGACCAACGGCGTTTTCAATCACCGGCAGGACCGACGCCGTCAGCATCACCGTCATTTCCGACGGAACGCCGGGGAGAAAGAAACAACGACACCCGTTATGCTGCAACCAAAAACCCGGAGCGGTGCCGGTCGGGTTCGGGATAATCTCACTCTTGCGCGGCAGCAGTGCCTGCTTTTCGTTGCGCGGATGCATCGGCCGTTCGCGACGCACAAAAAAGTCGCGCACCCGGCGTAGCGCATCATCGTTCAGGGTCAGCGGTCGCTCGAAAGCGTTTGCCGCCGCCCGCGCGGTCAGATCATCAGCCGTCGGGCCGAGCCCGCCGGTGACAATCAGGGCATCGTAACCTGCCGTCAGGCGCAGCAGTGCCGTGGCGATGGCACCCTCGTCATCAGGTACCGTCGCCACTTCACGCAGTGCCAACCCGACATCGCCGAGCTGGCGGGCGATCCGTTGGGTGTTGGTATCAGCGAGCTCACCATTGAGGAGTTCGTCGCCGATGGTGAGAACGGCGATAGTGGGAGAGTTCATGATGTTTATTCCAAAACAAGAGGTGTTTTCACCACGCCGGGCACAACGAGCATGAAACAAAACGATTTTGCGGCTGGGCGAGAGCTTTTTCCAGCTGTGACAGCGCTTTGAGATATTCTTCTATGCGTTCAACCAGACATTCCCTGTCCATTGAATACTCCTTCAGTACACAACCGGTTAGCCAAAGAGCGTGAGCCATATTCACCGAGCGACCCGCTTGGTGTCCTTTGTATCTGCGTGGTGAGAACCTTAAACCAACAACCACAGACAGAGCCGCAACGCCACCGCCCCATAGACCCCTGCGACCACATCGTCAAGCACCACGCCGACGCCGTTCTTCATCTCTTTGTCGAAGTAACTGGCCGGCCACGGTTTAAAAATGTCGAAGACGCGAAACCAGCAGAAGCCACCGAGCAGTACCCACCAGGTGCAGGGCAGAAAAGCGACGGTGACCAGATAGCCGACCAGTTCGTCGATAACGATCCGACCATCATCGGCGGTCTGATAGAGTTTTCCGGCAGCATCCGCGACGACAAAACTGAGACAGAGGAGCGCCAGCCAGCTCAGACCGTAGAGCCAGGCGGGCCAGGAAGAAACGAGCCAGAAGAGCGGCAGCCCGGCGAGGGTGCCGATCGTGCCGGAGGCGACCGGAGCATAACCAAGGCCGCCATTAGTGGCGAGAAAGAGGGTCAACCAACGGGGCATTTCAAGCCTTCCAATCGTGCGCCGCGCTGGCGATCTCGGCCAGCCGGTAGACGTCGGCAAGGGGACGCTGATGACGGCGCGCCACCTCGCGGCAGCTGTCATATTCGGGGGTGACACGCACCAGGGCGTCGCCATCGAAGAGCAGCTTGACCTGCACCTCACCGAGTTCTGTCGTCAGCGTCGCCGCCGCGCGACGCAACTTGTAACGGGTGGTTTCGTAACAACGCACGCCAATCGCGCTGCTGTGATGCAGCAACTGTCGAGCAAGCAGCTCGCGCTGCTTAAGCGATGCAATCACCGTGATGCGCACGCCGGGACGATTTTTTTTCATCTGTAATGGCGCATAAGCAACATCGAGTGCCCCCGCATCGAAGAGGCGCTCCATCAGATCCCCGAGCCATTCGGGGTTAGCGTCGTCAAGATGGGTTTCGATCACTGCAACCTGATCGGTTTCAAGCCCGGCGATTCCGCCATGCTGCGCGAGAAATCCACGCAAGACGTTCGGTCGCTCTTCGGGATCGCGGCTGCCGACCCCGTAACCAACCCGTACGGGGACGCAAGGGGGAAAGGACCCGAACGTTGCGACCTCGGCGACAATCGCCGCACCGGTCGGCGTCACCAGCTCCTGATTTCCGGCAACGAACTGTAGCGGCACACCACTCAGCAATTCAAGGGTGGCCGGTGCCGGCAACGGATAATTGCCGTGCCGGGTCGTCACCATTCCCCGGGTCAGCGGCAGTGGCGCACAAACGATCTGTGCGGGAGCGAGGGTCGTCAGGCCGATGGCAGCACCAACAATATCGATGATCGAGTCAAGGGCACCGACTTCGTGAAAGTGAACCTCCTCCGGCGTCGTCCCATGCACCCTGGCTTCAGCGACAGCGAGACGCCGAAAAATCCGCCGGGCCAGATCACGCACCGGCATAGCGAGGGAACTTTCCGCCAGCAGGGTATCGATGGCGCGCCACGTCCGGTCAGCGGTCTGTTCTTCAGCGTGGACCAGACAGCGGGTGCCCGCAATCCCCCGACGTTTTTCACGCTGCCATTCAAGCTGGTAAGCGGGGAGCGGAAGGCATGCCAGTTGCGCCTCGAAAGCGGCAACGTCAACACCGAGATCGACCAGTAAACCAAGGAACATATCGCCGGAGATTCCGGCAAACGGGTCGAGACAAAGGATCATGCGCAGTGTTCCCGGTTGATCCGGGCAGCGGCGCAGGCCGCACCGAAACCGTTGTCGATATTCACCACCGTAACCCCGCTGGCGCAGGAATTGAGCATCCCCAGCAGCGCCGCGACCCCGCCGAAGGCGGCACCGTAGCCAACCGAAGTCGGCACCGCGATCACCGGCACTGCAACCAGTCCACCAACCACCGACGGCAGCGCCCCTTCCATCCCGGCGACGACAATAATTACGCTCGCCCGACCGAGTGCGTCACTTTGAGAGAGGATCCGGTGGATCCCGGCAACACCGACATCGACCAGCTCTTCGACGTCATTACCGAACAGCCGCGCGGTCGTCGCCGCTTCACGCGCCACCGGCAAGTCGGAGGTTCCGGCGCAGATGACCAGCACTGTACCGCGCCCGGTCGCCTTGATCAGCTGCGTTTTCAACACAAATGTACGCCCGACCGGGTCATATTCACCGGCAGGAAAAGAGGCACACAGCACCTCCCCCTTCCCGGCATCGATCCGCGTCGCGAGGACATTCTGTTGCCCGGTCGCCATCCGTCCGATGATCATCTCCAGCTGTTCACAACTCTTGTGTTCCCCCCAGATAACCTCGGGGAACCCCTGACGTAGCGCCCGGTGATGATCAATACGCGCAATACCGACATCCTCGAACGACAACAGCCGGAGACGTTCCATGACAGCGTTGACGCCGATATCACCGCTCTGCAGTTCGCGCAGGATTCTTTCGAGTTCGGTGGGGTTCATAAACGTTCATATCCTTACGTCGGGGGGATAGGATTGATAAATACTTCACGCGGTCGGCTGGTGCCATCCGATGGGCCAACGATCCCTTCCTGTTCCATCTTTTCAATCATCCGCGCGGCGCGATTATAACCAACCCGCAACCGCCGCTGCACCATTGAGATCGACGCCTGTTTGGTCTCGGCGACCAGTGCCAGCGCCTCATCCCACTTTTCATCGTAGTCATCATCGGCATCTTCCGTGCCGCCATCGGTGCCGCTGGCCGAAGCGCTGAGGATCATTTTGTCGTAATCAGGACGCCCTTGTTTTTTGAGGAAATCAACCACCCGCTGCACTTCCAGTTCGGAGACGAAAGCGCCGTGAATACGCTGCAAAACCCCGGTTCCGGGGGGCAGAAAAAGCATATCCCCCATCCCCAGCAGCGTCTCGGCACCCATCGAATCGAGGATGGTGCGTGAATCGGTGCGCGAGAAGACCTTGAACGACATCCGGGTCGGAAAGTTGGCCTTGATCAGGCCGGTGATAACATCGACACTTGGTCGCTGGGTGGCAAGGATCAGGTGAATGCCGGAGGCCCGCGCCATCTGCGCCAGGCGAGCAATGGACTCCTCGATTTCACGCCCGGCGACCATCATCAGATCGGCAAGTTCATCAACAATCACAACAATATAGGGGAGGTGCCCATGGTCGAGGACCTCGTCCTCGGCCAGCTCGATCTCCGGCAATTCGTCTTCCAGCTCATCGACCACCGGCACCACCAGTGCACCGGCGGCCACTCGCCCAAGGCGCTCTTTTTCTTCCTTGGCGATCTTTTTGTTGTAACCATCGATATTGCGAACCCCCTTGTCGGACATCAACTTGTAGCGTCGTTCCATTTCACGTACGGCCCAGTTGAGCGCCAGCGCGGCTTTCTTGGGATTGGTCACCACTGGCAGCAGCAGCTGTGGAATCCCCTCGTAAATCGACAATTCCAGCATTTTCGGATCGACCATAATGATCCGCACATCCTCGGGGCGGGCGCTGTAAAGAAGGGACAAGACCATCGTGTTGATCGACACCGACTTGCCACTGCCGGTCGATCCGGCGACGAGCAGATGGGGCATTTTGGCCAGATCGGAAACAACCGTGCGGCCAAAGATATCCTTCCCCAGCGCCATCGGCAACCGCCCGCCAGTCCTCTGAAACTCCTGACTTTCCAAAATCTCCTTGAGATAGACCGTTTCGCGCTCTTTGTTCGGAATCTCGATGCCGACCACACCGCGTCCCGGAATCGGCGCGACAATACGGATCGAATGGGCTGACAACGCCAGCGCCAGATCGTCGGAAAGTCCCGCAATCTTGTTGACTTTAATCCCCGGCGCCGGAGCGAATTCGTACATCGTCACCACCGGTCCCGGCTTGACCTCAACGACCTCTCCGGTGACCCCGAAATCCTGAAGTTTCTTTTCCAGAAGCCGGGCGTTCATCATCAATGCATCGCGGTCGATCGGCTTCGGCGGCGCGCCTTCGTGGTCGAGCAATGCCAAGGTTGGAACATGATAGGTTCCGGACGGTTCGAGAAAGGCAAATGTTTCCTGCGCCGCATCGACCGACTGTTTGCTCCTGGTCTTTTTTACTGCTTGCGGCGCGGGGAGAGCCACCGCTTCGGGCATGACGACGATTGGCGGTATCAGCTTGCGCTGTTTCCCCGCCTTGCCGCGCAGCATGCTCTTCTCCATGCGGCGTTCCCGGAGCAATTCAAGGTAAGCGCCGAAGCGGGCCAGTAATCCTTCCAGAAAAAGGACCAGCGAGAAGCGCGCTACCAGCAGCACGGCGGCCAGAAAAAAAACACTGAGAACGATCGCCGCACCGGTCGTGTTCAGGTAGCTGGAGAGGGTCGCCACCAGCAGTCGCCCGATCGCCCCGCCCGCCTCGCTGACCTCCTGGTCAAACAGCTGAATCGGGCCAAAGCGCAATGCGATAAGCCCCGAAAAAGAAAACAACAACAGAAAAAAGGCCGCGCCTTTATAAAAACGCACCTTTACATCGCGAAATTTAAGCAGGCGCCAGGCAAAAATAAAACAGGCCAGCGGCAACAGGTAGGAAGTGACTCCGAACAATTGCAGAAAGATATCCGCCAGATGCGCGCCAACGACGCCGCCGAAATTATTCACTGTTGGCGGATGCAGATTATTATTGAACGAGGGATCGTTGCCGTAAAAGGACAACAGGCTCAGCAACAGGAAGAGTCCCGCGCCTGCCCAAAAAAATCCGGCGATTTCTTTCTGGAGATGGTCGCGCAAAAAGAGTTTCGATTCCGAACCCATAAACCTTGCTCCGATTAAATCAGCGAAATGGCCAGAAACGTTCCACCGATTATCCAACAATATACGGCAAAAGCAAAGAGGCGTTTTTTACGCACCACTGCCAGCAACCAGTGGATCGCCAGCAGACCGGTGACAAACGAGGTCACCATCCCGAGCAAACAGGCCGGGACTGCGGTGCTGTTCAACTGGGCCAGGTCCCCCAGCGACAGCAGGGTCGCCCCGCCGACTGCCGGCAACGCCAGCAAAAAAGAGAAGCGCGCCGCCGTCTCACCGTCAACCCCCTTGAACAACAGTGTAGCGATTGTCGAACCGGAACGCGAAATCCCCGGAATAATTGCCAGCCCCTGGACCGTACCGACCACCAGCGCGTCACTGACGGTCAGCTTGTCGATCATCCGTCCTGAGCGTTCCGCAGTTTTTATCCGTTCGGCAGCGTAGAGAATCGTCCCGGTCACCAGCAGCATCACTGCGGTTACGATCGGCTGTTCAAACAGCCCGGTCAGAAAATCCTTGAAGGTCAAGCCGATGACAGCCGTCGGCACCGACGCCAGAATAATCAGCAGCAGCAGGCGCCGATAGACCTGATAGTCGGCGCCGCGTCGAAACGGCGCGACGATCAGCTTGCCAATTTCCAGGCGAAAATAAAGCACCACCGCAGCCATCGTCGCCACATGGAGCAGGACATCAAAAGCCACCCCCGGCTGATGAAAACCGGGCAACAGCTGCTGGGCCATCACCAGGTGCCCGGAGGAAGATACCGGCAGGAATTCGGTCAGCCCCTGCAAGGCGCCGAGAAAGATTGCTTCCCAGATTGACATCATATCAACACAATTCTCCAGATTGGTCCGCGCGTGACCGCGTGCGGTCCGCGAACAGGTTGGTTACAGTTCCAGCACCACCGGCAGAATGAGTGGTCGCCGTTCAATCGATTTAATAAAAAAGCGCCGCAGCGCCTTGCGAACGTCAATGCGGAGTTCTTCCAGGTCGGTCAGCGCCGCGACACTGTGTTCGCTGAAGACTCCGCGCACAATCTCGGCAGCGGCCGCGAGGTAGTCCCCCCGCTCTTCTTCCGGAACGAATCCACGGGTAAAGAGTTCCGGGCCATAGAGCAGTGCACCGGTCAAACGATTGACCGCCAGCAACGCCACCACCAGGCCATGATGAGCCAGGTGGCTGCGATCACGTAACTGCACCGCCCCGACATCACCGACCCCTTTGCCATCGATGAATATCCGACCGCTCTCAAACGTCCCGGCATTACTCGCTCCGTTGACGGAAAAGCGTGCGGATTGCCCGTTTTCGAGCACCAGCGCGCGCTCCGGAGCGACTCCCATGGCGACCGCCAGACGCGCGTGTTTGACTAGATGACGATATTCACCGTGAATCGGCACAAACGACTGCGGCCGGGTTAGCGCCAGAACCTGTTTGAGCTCTTCGCGACTGGCATGTCCGGAAACATGAATCTCACTGGTTGTTTCGTAGTGAACCTCGGCCCCACGGCGATACAAATGGTTAATCATGTCGGTGATCGCCTTCTCGTTGCCGGGGATCTGCCGCGACGACAGGATGACAGTATCCCCCTCTTCAATCTGCAACTGAGCGTGATCGTCGCGGGCCATGCGCGCGAGGACGGACAAAGGTTCCCCCTGACTGCCGGTCGTTAACACCAGGGTCTGTTCCGGTGGCAATTGTTTGAGCTGGGCGAGATTGATCAGCAGATCATCAGCGATGTTCAAGTATCCGAGTTGTCGCGCCACAGCCGTGCTGGTGACCATACTGCGACCGTGAATCAAAACCTTCCGCCCGTGCGCCTGGGCAGCCTCCAGAACCTGACAAATACGGGCGATGTGCGAAGAGAAGGTGCCAATATAGATGCGCCGCGAACAGGTCGGCAGGAGTCGCTGCAGCGCCGCCCCCACGGTCTGTTCCGAAAGGGTATACCCTGCGCGCTCGACGTTGGTCGAATCGGAGAGCAGCAGCAACACCCCCTCTTCACCGTAGGCCGCCAGACGTGCCAGATCGGTCGTTTCGCCATCGACCGGGGTCGGATCGAGCTTAAAATCGCCGGTGTGTACCACCAGCCCGGCTGGAGTACGGATTCCCAACCCGACCCCGTCGACGATCGAATGGGCAGCGCGAAAGAATTCGACCTGGAACGGTCCCAGGATCACCTCATCACGCGGGCGGATAACATGCGTGGTTACCCCGCTGAGATTGAACTCACGCAGTTTGGCCTGGAGCAGGCCGATGGTCAGGGCGGTCGCGTAGATTTCCGGTTTGCCCAGCTGACGCCACAGATAGGAGACCGCACCGATATGATCTTCGTGACCATGGGTCAGCACCAGTCCAACGATATCGGCACTGCGCCGGGTCAGCAGGCCGATCTCGGGAACGACCAGATCGACGCCGAGCATGGCCGGTTCAGGAAACATCAACCCGCAATCGATAATCAGCAGTTTACCGTCATATTCGAGCGCCATCAGATTGAGTCCGATTTCACCCAGTCCCCCGAACGGCAACAAGCGGATCGCACCGTTGTCGTTCTTCACCTGACGGACTCCAGCGCCTGCGCAATTGAGGCGCGAACTTTCTCCATCAGTACACTCCGGTCATCGATGTGGACGGTTTCAATCGGCGACAGCAGTTCAAGGCGGATTGACCCTCCCCGCACCCGGTAGCCATTTTTCGCCATGACCTCGGCGCTGCCGGAAATCGCCACCGGCACGATCACTGCGCCAGCCTGCATCGCCATCGTAAAGCCCCCCTTTTTGAACGGTTGCAAGCGACCATCGAGGCTGCGGGTACCTTCGGGGAAAATAATCACCGAGGTTCCTGCGGCAATCCGGCGCGCCGCTTCGTCGAGGCTGGCAATCGCCTCTTTGCGGTCGGTGCGGTCGATCGGAATATGCCCGATGCTGCGCATGCAGAAACCGAACAACGGCACGCGAAACAGTTCCACCTTGGCCAGCCAGCGAAATTGTCTGGAGATCCCGACATACAGCGCGGGAATATCAAAATTGCCCTGATGGTTGGGCATGTAGATCACCGCCCGGTCGCGGGGAACACGTTCACCGCCGACCACGTGCAGACGTACCCCCCCCATGAGCAGACAGATACGCGCCCAATAAAACGTGTAGTTGTGAAAATAATCAGGATTAATCAGTGTCAGGGGCAGGCCGGTCAGCATAAAAAAAATTGTAACCAGCGTAAATCCGCCCATGAAATAAAGTGTACGCAACATCGTCCAGAAAACTCCGTCTGCAAATAAACTTGCAGTCTAGGGAAGTTGGTGGGGGGAGTCAACCATTTCCACAATCGATTGTGTTCCCGCTTTACAGCCTCGCTGCTTTCCGCTAGACTCACTTTTGATGCACCTGCAAAAAAGAATGAGATGGCTAAGCAAAAATTTCGTCCTGCAAGGCTTGGTGGTTTTTCAGGGGCGAAGGCCTACATCAGGTAGGTCGCAGCTTAACGCCGTAGGCCGTACTTTTTTGCGACGCCATCACTTTTCGAGCATATTTATTTCGCACAAGGAGGCAGCAGACAATGTCCGTTAACAAGGTTATTCTGGTCGGCAATCTGGGAAAAGATCCGGAGCTGCGCTACACCCCGTCAGGCGTCGCGGTGGCAACCTTTTCCGTGGCAACCTCTGAGCGATTCAAAAATCGTGACGGGGAACAGCAGGAAAAAACCGAATGGCATAATATCGTTGCCTGGCGGCAGTTGGCCGAAATTTGCGGCAAGTACCTGCAAAAAGGGAAACAGGTTTATATTGAAGGAAAGATTCAAACCCGTTCCTACGATGACCGCGACGGTAACAAACGCTATATGACGGAAATCGTCGCCGACCAGATGCAGATGCTGGGACAGCGTGGCGAAAGTGGCAGCAGCAATAGCGGGGGAGGTTATCAACAACACCAGCAGCGACCGGCGGATAATTTCAACCAGAGTCGGGACAACAACCAGGCCGCAAGTTCACCGGACAACAGCTTCAATGAACCCCCCTTTAACCCGGATGATGATATCCCGTTCTGAGACCTGCTGCGATGATTGAAAAACGTCGACAACTCTTCCTGGCCGTTCTCCAGGACCGTGATGAAGAGACGCGGGCGATTGCCGCTGAAGCGCTGAATGCCCTCGATGCGGCACGCAGTCTGGAGTATCTGCTTAAGATCCTGCGTACAGGTGATCGTGGCCAGCGCATGCGGGCCATCTTTGCGTTGGAAAAGTTTGAATCGGCGCAGGTTTTTAAACCGCTGCTGAGTGAACTTGAAAGCAACGATGCCGATATCCGTGGTGCGGCGGCACAGGTGCTGGGCAACAAATGTCACCCGAAAACGATCGGCTCGCTGGTTAAACTGCTCAAGGACCCGCAACCGTCAGTGCGTGTCCATGCCTCCGCAGCACTCGGCAATTTCCGCGATCCCCGTCTGGTGCCCTACCTGACGCCGCTGCTCGCCAGCGATGACGACCGTCTGGTGCTGGCGACCGCTGCTTCTCTGGGCAAAATCGGCAGTCCCGACGCCCAGGACGCCCTGGCACCGCTGATCAGTGCCCCCCGCCCGGAAATTCGTCGGGCGGCGGTCAAAGCTCTCGCCGCCCTGCGCTGCTGAGTTCCATCACTTGTCACCGGCGCGAACAAAACGATAACCACGCCCCCGCACGGTTTGAAAATGGATAGGGGTTGCCGGGTCGGCTTCGAAATAGCGCCGCAGACGCACGACGAAGTTGTCCAGAGTGCGCGTTTCGGTATCAGGACTTACCCCCCAAACCGCCTTGAGCAGCTGTTTACGCTCGACGATCCGTCCCTCATGACGAATAAAATAATCGAGCATCCGTACTTCAAGCTCGGTCAGAACAATCTCCCCGGCGGCTGTTTCCGCGCGCTGTTCATGCAGATGGACAGTGTTGCCACCAAAAACGTACGTTGTTTGCGCGCTGTCAGCCGGGCGATACCACTCGGAGCGCCGTAACATCCCTTCCACCCGCAACAGGAATTCGTCGAGGCTGAACGGTTTGGCCAGATAGTCGTCAGCACCGGCCTTGAGGCCTTCCACCCGGTCCACCTCGGCACCACGCGCGGTCAGCATCAGGATCGGTAGCCGCGGGTCGATAGCGCGTAACTGGCGACACACCTCAAAACCGTCAATGCCGGGCAACATCAAATCCAGAATCACCAGGACGACATCGCCGGTCAGGACGGACAAAGCCTCTTCGCCGGTTTCAACGTGGGTGACCCGAAACCCCTCCGCCTCCAGATTATAAATCAACCCGCAGGCAATATTCGGTTCATCCTCCACCAGCAGGATATGCGCATCACTCATCCCGTTCTCCCTGCGGGCGGAGCGGCAACTTAATGTAAACAGCGGTTCCCTGTCCCTCACCGGCACTCTCCAACCAGACCTTCCCTTTAAAACGGCGCACCGTCGCACCGACAATAAACAGACCGAGACCGCTGCCGCGAACCGATTTCTTGTCCTGCGGTTTGACCCGGTAAAACATATTGAAGACTTTACGCTGATGCTCGCGGGCGATTCCACGCCCCCGGTCGGCAACCACCAATAACGCATATTTCGCACGGGATTGCAGACGAACCGTAATGCGTGGGGCCCCTTCAGAGTAGAGGATGGCGTTTTCAAGCAGGTTGCGCAGAACCGTCTCCATCATGTCCGGGTCAAACGACACGTACAGGTCGGACTCAACCGAGAGTTCCATCGTCCCGGCATGGGGGAGGGAATACTGCCGGGAACCGAAGTACCTTTCGATAAATTGAGAAAAGTTTTGCGTCGAGTAATGTTGCAGGGTCGTGCGCTGTTCCAGATGATGGGCTGACAACAGGTTATCGATCAGATTGTTCAGGCGTTCGCTGTCTGCCAGCATGGTATCGATAAATACATCCATCTTTGCCACACTCGGTCGACGCCGGCGAATTGTTTCAAGATGCAATTGCAGCGACGCCACCGGCGATTTAAGTTCGTGGGTGACCTGAGAAATAAAATTTTTCTGGGCGCGATAAAGTGCGGCCTGTCGACTCCAGAAAAGAAAAATAACATAAACCCCGACCAGAATCGCAACCAGCAACAGCAGTCCTTCGAACAGGATTACCCAGTCGACCCCCCCCTGGAGCAGTTCCGGACTGTATTTTTCCGCCACATCACGAAATTTCCGGTGGGCGCCCATAAACCAGTAGATCCACAGCACCACCAGCAGAATCCACACCAGTTGCACGGCAATGAAGGTGATCAAGGGATTAATAATACGTCCAAATACTTTCATACGCTATCTATTATCATTCCCACCGAACCGCGACAAGGAGAAAGGTCACAAAAGATGGCGTCGCAAAAAGTCCGCCCTCCGGCGTTACGCTGGTTTTTCAGGACCTCGACCTACCTGATGTAGGTCTTCGCCCCTGAAAAACCACCAAGCCTTGCAGGACGAAATTTTTGCTTAGCCATCTCATGCTTTTTTGCGAGTGCATCATAAAAGTAACAAGATGTTTTTACACAACTATTACAATTGACGACGCTCCCTTCTGCTATGCTTCCGTTAACTACAAACCGACCCAAAAAGGACCTATCCCATGAGTAGCCCCTCATTGACAATCGGCAAACATAGTGTTCCCTACCCCTTGATTCAAGGCGGCATGGGGGTGCGGGTTTCCGCCGCCAACCTGGCCGGCGCGGTGGCCAAATGTGGCGGCATCGGACTGATCGCCACCGCCGGCCTCGGCCTTAACAGCCCGCACTTTGACGGTAAAAACTTCTTTTCCGCCGACCCTGCGGCGCTCAAGGATGAACTGCGCAAGGCGTATGCAATCGCCCCCGACGGGGTCATCGGCACCAACTGTATGGTCGCCGTTTCGAACTACGAAACGATCGTTCGCGCATCGTGTGAGGGGGGCGCCAAGATCATTGTCAGCGGTGCCGGTCTGCCCCTCAACCTCCCCGAACTGACCGCCGATTTCCCCGATATCGCGCTGGTGCCGATCGCGTCTTCCATCAAGGCCGCTGAATTGATCGCCCGCAAATGGAACAAAAGCTACCATCGCCTGCCGGACGCCGTCGTCGTCGAAGACCCCGACACTGCCGGGGGGCACCTCGGTGAGAAAATGGAAAAGATCGGTGACGGCAGCTACGATCAGTATGCAACAGTCCGGGGTGTCAAAACCTATTTTCAGGAAATGTGGGGGGTTGATATTCCGGTTATCGCCGCTGGCGGAATCTGGGATCGCGCCGACCTGTTGCACGCCCTGGCCGAAGGGGCCGACGGCGTGCAGATGGCATCACGTTTCGTCTGTACTGAAGAGTGTGATGCCTCTGACGAATTCAAACAGATGTATCTCGACTGCCGTAAAGAGGATATCGGGTTGATCATGAGTCCGGCCGGGCTTCCCGGTCGCGCCATCCTCACCCATTTTGATAAAATTCGTGAGCGCGACGTCGCACTGAATCTGCGGTGTCCAACCGCCTGCCTGAAGAAATGTACCTACAAATCGTCACAAGAACGCTTCTGTATCGTCCACGCCCTCGACCGGGCACAACGTGGCGACACCGAAACCGGACTGGTTTTCTGCGGCACCAATGCCTGGAAAGCCGACAAAATCACCACCGTCCAGGCAATCTTCAACGAACTGTTTGATCTCTAAATTGTACCGGCCACGGCGGAAAGAAAACCGATGCCTGAATTGATGCTGATTATCCTCGCTGCTTATCTGGTCGGCGCACTCCCCTGCGGAGTGATCTTAACCCGCTTAAGCGGAGCCGGGGATATCCGTTCTTCCGGCAGCGGCAATATCGGCGCCACCAACGTCTATCGCGTGGCCGGACGTAAACTGGGAGTGCTGACGCTGGTCTGCGATGCCCTCAAAGGGGTGCTGCCGGTCCTGCTCGCAGCACAGTGGGGGCATCTTCCGGAACCCCAGGTGGCGCTGGTGGCGCTAGCGGTATTTCTCGGCCACTGTTATCCGATCTATCTCGGTTTCAAAGGGGGAAAAGGCGTCGCCACGGCACTGGGCATTTTTATTGTCCTGTCCCCGCTGACGGTCGCATGTCTGGTGGCCATCTTTATTACCCTGGTGGCGATCTGGCGCTACATCTCGCTCGGTTCGATCTGCGCGGCGGCAGCTGCACCGTTGCTGATTTTCTGGTTTGAGCGTTCCACAGCACTGGTCGGTGCCACATTTTTCATCGCGGCAATCGTCATCTGGCGCCACCGGGACAATATTTCCCGTCTGATCAGCGGCACTGAAAACCGCTTTCGTGTCTGAAGAACCTTCCTCCCCCTTCCTCACCCTCCGGGGAATTCCCCCGGACAGCTCTTGACAAAAAAGGCCGCCCGATACCCGATGAGCAGTCACCAGTTTTATCGGGGCGATAGAAACGGCCGACGATTTTGCAAAGAGGCGCAACGGCGTGGAATGGAAAAGACTGGGGAGATTTGTGTCATTGGCGATTCTGTACGTCAAGTCAGTTTTTCAAGAGCCTTGGCGTCGCTAATGGTAATCCTCTTCTCTTTGATGCCGAACCGCCAGAATGGTGACAAGATTTTCCGCCTCGATCTCAAACAGGGCGACATACCCGCCAGCACCGAAGCTGATCACCATCTCCCTTAAAAACGGGTTTTCGAAAGTTGCCTTTCTACAGGTGAAAGGGAAATCCTGCAGAAGACTTACACTCTTTCTGATTGCTTCAAGCGCACTCTTCGCAGTTTCCAGGTCGTTCTCGACAAGGAATTTACAAAGTCGAAGCAGATCTTCCCTGGCGGCTTTTGTGTAACGAACCTGATCGTTCACTTACGCGCCCTGGTTTGTGCCTGCGCCAGCAGCTCTTGCATTTCAAGCAAAACGTCCTCTGCCGCAAAATACTCACCCGTTTGCTTTGCTTCATCGCGAGAGATTAATCCACGAGCGATAAACTCTTTTTGTACGCGACGGGACTGGATGCTTAAGCGGAGTGCCTGCTCCATAAAGCTGGAGAGGGTTTCGCCCTCACGCAAAACACTTTCGGCATCGTGACGTAGCTCAGGGTCGACTCGGAGTGATGGCATACTGGCTGTTTTCATAACTGGCTCCTTGCGTTGCATTTGCAACACACTATAACGAGGATACCCGGTCATGACAAGGAGATTTTACCCAACAAATGGCCCCTGGTGAGCTGTTTCTTCAGCAGGCCTGTTGCACGGAGGTGGAGCTAACCGACTCCCCCCTTTTCTTAAATTTTAATTTTGCAGATCCTTGTGCCCTTGCTTTTTATTTGATTGTCTGCGGGGAGTTAGATAAACTGTCCGCCAGAAATTTCAACCGTAAGAACCAAAAAAATGGCATCTCACCTTGAGACTTTTGAGGAGTCAATGTATACTTGAAATATACATTTCAAGGGGAGGTTCACTATGAAAGCAACGGTAGTCGATCTCAGATATAAAATGAATGATGTTCTCAAGGCGTTAGACCGGAACGAGAGAGTAACCGTTTTTTATCGTGGCAAAGTCAAAGGGGTTTTGATCCCTTCGGGAGAGAAAAAGCGGCAAAAAGTTCAAGAGCATCCATTTTTTGGAATGTTATCTCAAGATTCGACACAATCTGTGGCAGATGTCATGAAAGAGTTGAGGAGGCCTCGATACGATGATATTTGACACTGATATATTTATCTGGGCTCAGCGAGGCAATAAAAAAGCCGCCGATCTCTTTGAAAAAGAAGAAGAAAAATACCTCTCGGTTCAGACCTACATGGAATTGTTGCAGAATGCCAAAAACAAAGAACAGCATAAATGCACGAAAGATTTTTTAACAGCTTTTGGATTTATGGTCCTGCCTTTAACTGAAAATATTGGCCATCGTGCGTCCATCTATATTGAGGAGTATACCTTGTCATCAAGCATTGGATCAGGTGATGCCCTCATAGCCGCTACAGCAGTCGAAAATAACATGACCCTCGCCTCAAGTAATGTGAAGCATTTCAGGGTCATAAAAGATCTTCAACTAAAAGCATTTAAACCTTAAGGTAACCGATCACCGGGGTCGCATCTTCACGGCTCAGAAATCCAAGGGAAAATTTAAAGGGGTTCAACAGGCACAGAGGTGGAGCTAACCGACTACCCCCTTTCTTAACTTTGGATTTTGTTGGTCTGCTCCCTGGTGCCCTACGATTAATTTAAGGGGCGAAATGTGTTGGAAAATTAAGCTGCTAAGTGTCCCTTTCTGACCCCTTGAAAATGGCAAGTTAACCAGCTTAACAACGTCCCTCTATTGTTGCTCTCTATTGTTTAAGCGGTAGGTCGTGCGTTCAAGTCGCACCGAGGCCACCAGTTTAAAAGCGGGTAGCGCTACAGCCGTAGCGGTACCCGCTTTTTTGCGTTGTGCAGACTCTTTTAAATTTCAATTCTTCATTTCCCTCCACCGAACTTTGCCGATAACTTCCTGCCTCACTTGTCGATCGTAACGGTTGTTTTACTCTTGCAGGATTAAATAAAATAATAATTGTTGACTTGGATAGAATGCTGTTCTATAACGTTTACGAGAGCGTCAACTTGAGCCAGATTCTGATTTGTGGTTATGGTCTGTCTATGTCGCTTTTTCAAGCTCTTGCTATAATCGTTTCAAGCTTTATTTTACGGCAGGTTAGCTGTTTATTTTTTTTAATTTAAATATCGGTATCATCAAAAGAATTAAAATCATTTATTGATCAAAGTCTATACGCTTAATGTTAATTGTCATTTCAATATAATCTGAATCTGCTTGTATAACGCTATTATATTTCTTGCAGGGGAAGAGAGCCTCAGTATACTGTCGATATATTGTGGTGGAAAATATATTGACGTCTTCTCTTTTTTTGATTCCAGAGTCAAGAGGGACGCAAAATTGATAGCTCGATTGCGGCAGGTTTGCTGCTTGTTAGGCTGATTCAGCCTATCAAGTAAAAATTCGGTTCTATTTGTCAAGAGGAGGCCAATTTTATGTACAGGGTAATCTGGTTATTCGTCCTCTCATTACTGCTTCTGCTGACGGCTTGCAGCAGTAATGAGAATGTTGAAACAGAGCTCAATATCGACAGAAAAGGGTTTACCGCTTACTTTGACCTGACCGCAGGGGTCATTCCATTCCCGACTAACCTTTTGTTCAGTGGTTCAACCGATGGGACGCTGAATATCCCGGTCGACGACCCGGATGCTTTTTCAGACCCGAAGGTGGCGATGAATGCGCTGGATGGTTTTTCGACTGTCGCGCCGATCAGCACGACCTTCAGCAGCGCTATCGACCCGACAACGTTAACGCCGGCAACAGTTAGAGTGTTTGAGGTGAGTGTTTTTACGTCTCCTAGTTTACCGGTTGGAGGTCCGGTTACGGGCATTGTCCGTGAGCTTAGTTTTGGTCGTGAATTCTTTGCAACACTCTCATCGGTCGATCCGACCAATTCTACCTTGGTGATCCTCCCCACGGCTCCCTTGAAATCGAGCAGCAGCTATATGGTCATGCTGACTGATGGTATCAAGAGCATTGATGGGCGGTCACCACAAACTTCCGCACACTATCTGATTGCCAAAACGCCAAACAGTCTTGTCGGAACGGCTGCAGAGGCTTTGGAACCGGTCAGACAGTTGGTGAATTATCAGGAAGCGGCTTTGACTGGCGCCGGGGTTGATACCGATACTGTCATTCTCAGCTGGACCTTTACCACTCAGTCGGTTGGAGTGGTATTGAACGCCGCACGTACCGCCGCAACTGGAGCGGCTGATAACTTTGTCCCGATCGGGACAACCGCATCCCTGCTGGGTGCTGGCCCTGGTCTGGCGAATGTTTTTGCCGGGACACTGGATGTCCCTTATTATCTTAAAAATGCCGATATCAGTCCGCTTGATCCGCTGCAGTCATTTTGGCAGGGGGTGAGTGGTTCTAATTTGACCTTTCTAAATCCGAACCCGGTTGCAACCAGCACCGAAACCATTCCTTTGCTACTATCCGTGCCTGCAACGGGTAGCGCACCATGGCCAGTCGTTATTTTCCAGCACGGCATTACTCAAAACCGTACCAATATGCTGGCTGTCGCAGACAGTTTAGCCAATGCCGGGTTTGCGGTCGTTGCTATAGATATGCCGTTGCATGGTTTACCTCTTGGACACCCTCTTCGTTTCGGAGCGGAGCGAACTTTTGATCTGGATCTAGTCAACAATACCACCGGCGCTCCTCTTGACTTTGCGGGTGGTGAAATGCCGGATGGTGCCGATTCCTCCGGCACCCATTTCATCAATCTTTCCAGCCTGCTGACCTCACGTGACAATGTGCGCCAGGCAGTAGCTGATCTCTTTGCCTTAACAGACGCCCTGACGACGATGGATTACGACGGCGGAGGAGCAGACTTTGATATCAGTAATATCTACTTTGTCGGACACTCTCTTGGTGGCATCGTTGGCGTCCCCTTCCTCGACCTGGAGTCTGGAGTAAAGTCGGCGGTTCTTGGCATGCCTGGCGGCGGGATTGCCAAACTCCTCGACGGATCAGCAACCTTTGGACCGCGTATTGCGGCAGGTCTGGCCGCCAATGGTGTGCTCAAGGGTTCTGCGGATTATGAAAGTTTTATGGGTGCGACCCAGACCGTTATCGATTCTGCCGATCCAATCAACTACGCAACAACGGTCGGAACGGGGCGTGGAATGTTACTGTTCGAGGTGATCGGTGATCAGGTTGTCCCGAATAATGTCATGGCTGATGCTCCGGCGGGGACGGTTCCGTCGCCGCTTGCCGGTACCGATCCTCTGGCCTTCTTTATGGGACTACAGAAGAACAGCGTGACGAGCACCTGGTTACGCTTTACTTCTGGCGACCACAGTTCGATTCTCAGCCCGGCGGCAAATCCTCTGGTCACATCTGTCATGCAGACGGCCATGGCAACCTTTTTGGCGACGGATGGCACTACTTTTACAATATCTGACGATTCTGTTCTGGAATAGGGGGTAGATTCGTGATCAGAGCGATATCTCAACGATCTTTATTGCCCAAAGGGGTGACTATGATGAAGCAAACGATTAAAAAATTCTGGAGCTACGGCTCACCGGTCGGTGGATTTGTCCTGTCTGTTTTGATTCTTTCAACTTTAGTGGTCTCTTCTGCGGCAGCATTTCAGTTCGAAGCAGGGGAGATCACCGGCAGCCTCGATTCGACCCTCTCGTACGGGGCGACGTGGCGGGTGCAGAATCAGAGTTCTAAGCTGATCGGCACAGCCGCCGGTGGAACGGCGCGTTCGGTCAACTTTGATGACGGTAATCTTAATTATGGTAAGGGGCTGATCAGTAATGTCGCCAAACTGACCTCTGATCTGGCGGTGAACTATCGCAGCGTCGGACTTTTTCTGCGCGGCACGACATTTTATGATTACGAAAATGAGAAGGGTGATCGCGATAAAGCACCCTTGACCTCTGAGGCTAAAGATCTGGTTGGCAGCTCCACCGATCTGCTCGATGCTTATATCCACGCATCCTTTAATGCCGGTTCGATACCGATGCAGTTTCGGGTCGGCGATCAGGTTGTCAGTTGGGGTGAGAGCACTTTTATCCAGAACAGTATCAACAGCATCAATCCGGTCAATGTCAGTGCGATTCGTCTGCCGGGGGCTGAGTTGAAAGAAGCTTTAATACCGGAAGGGATGATCTGGGGTTCGATCGGAGCGACAGCGAACACCACTCTGGAAGGTTTCTACCTCTACGATTGGGAGGAGACGGTTATCGATCCTCCCGGATCGTATTGGAGTACCAACGATTTTGTCGGCGAGGGGGGGAGTCGGGTCATGCTCGGTTGGGGAGGGGTCCCTGATACGGTCCCGGCGTCTACGGGTGCTGTCGTCGGTCGATCCGCAACCCAGGAAGCCTCCGATGACGGCCAGTATGGATTAGCTTTGCGGGTCTATACACCAGCGCTCAATGAGACCGAATTCGGATTTTACTTCATTAATTATCACAGTCGTCTGCCGATTATCAACGCCCGCACCGGCACGGCCGCCGCTGCCGCCGGAGTCGACCCGCAAGGGCGTACTTATGCAGAGACAGCCAGTTATTTTGTCAGTTATCCCGAAGATATCAAACTCTACGGCATCAGTTTCAACACCCAGTTAAAAGGGTCAGGAATCGCCCTGCAGGGAGAAGTCTCCTATCGGCAGGATATGCCGTTACAGATCGATGATATTGAAATTCTGTTTGCGGCGCTCGGTGCTCAGGATAATCTCAGCCCGGGAAACACTGGTGCCGCCCCGCTTGCCACCTATGGTCAGTTGGGGTTGATCCCCTTTGAATCGGTGGTCCCCGGTTATATCAAACGGGACGTTGTGCAGGTTCAATCTACGGCGACGAAACTGTTAGGCCCCACTTTTGGAGCGAGTCAGTTTGTTCTGATCGGTGAAGTCGGCATTACCCATGTCAACGATATGCCGGACAAAGATAAACTGCGTCTGAATGGCCCCGGAACCCCCATCAGCGGTAATGCCAATCTGGCGGCCTTGCATTTTGGTGAAATTGAGCCAGCTGACGCTTTTGCCGACGCCACCTCCTGGGGATATCGTCTGGCGACGCGACTCGACTATGACAACGCCATTGGCGCGGTCACTCTTTCTCCACGGGTCGCCTGGCAGCACGACGTCAACGGCATCAGCCCCGGACCCGGTGGCAACTTCATCGAAGGGCGCATGGCGGTCACGGTGGGGATTGGCGCCAACTATCTCAACAGCTGGACCGCCGACTTGAGCTACACCAATTTCTTCGGCGCCGGACGGTACAACCTGCTCAATGATCGTGATATTGTTGCCGCCAACATCAAATACTCATTCTAAACGATAGGGGAATTACTATGCGTCTGAAAAAAAATATAACTCTCGGAGCGACTCTGCTGTTTGTCGGCATCGCGTCCGTCTGCTGGGCGAAATTGACGCCGGAAGAGATTGCCCGGCTCGGAAAGGATCTGACACCGATCGGTGCTGAACAAGCCGCGAATGCCGACGGGACGATCCCCGCGTGGACCGGGGGGATTACCACCCCGCTTGCCGGTTATAAAAAAGGGGATCATCACCAGGATCCTTTTGCAGCGGACAAGATCGAATTCAGCATTACCAATGAGAATCTGGAAAAATATTCTGATAAATTGACGGTCGGTCATCAGGCGATGCTGAAGGCTTATCCGACTTTCAAGATGAACGTCTATCCGACCCGGCGGAGTGCATCATCCCCCCAACGGATTTATGACGCCACCCGCAAGGTCGCTGCGACGGCCGAGCTGGTTAATAACGGTGACGGCGTTACAGGGACCGTCAACGGTATTCCGTTTCCGATTCCAAAATCAGGGATCGAAGTGATCTGGAATCACTTGCTGCGCTATCGCGGTGATATGGCGTCACGCCAAATCGCCCAGGCGGCATTGACTCGTGGTGGCGACTACACCCTGGTCAAGTTTGACGACGAATTCAATCTTGTCTACAGCAAGGCGGGGATAACCGAAAAGGAGCTCGATAACAAAATCCTTCTTTTCAAGCAGGTTGTCACCGCGCCGGCACGCTTGGCCGGCAATATTCTTCTTGTTCATGAAACTCTCGATCAGATCAAGGAACCGCGCGCCGCCTGGGTCTATAACTCCGGGCAGAGACGAGTCAGAAGAGCACCAAACGTCTCCTACGACAATCCCGGTACCGCTTCCGACGGGATTCGGACCAATGACCAGTTCGATATGTTTAACGGTGCCACGGACCGCTATAATTGGGAACTGGTCGGCAAAAAAGAGATTTATGTCCCTTATAACTCTTACACGCTGCATAGCGACAAGCTCAAATACAAAGATATTCTGACCCCTTTGCACCTCAACCCGGACTATCTGCGCTATGAGCTGCACCGGGTCTGGATTGTCGACGCGACATTAAAAGACGGGGAGAGACACCTCTATAAACGGCGCACTTTCTATATTGATGAGGATAGCTGGCAGATCGTCGCTGTCGATATCTATGACAACCGGGATCAATTGTGGCGGGTATCAGAAGGGCATTCGATCAACTATTATGAGGTGCCGACCTTCTGGACAACCCTTGAAGTTCACACCGATCTGCAAACCGGTCGTTATATCGCAATCGGGCTGGATAATGAAAGCAGCATGTATAATTTTGACATCAAGCGGACCCTCAATGATTTTTCACCCGGGGATCTGCGTCGATCTGGACATCGTTGAACATTAAATAATCACTGTTTTGTTTGCTTTTTTGCGGTCGGGTCGGTATCGGCTCGACCGTTTTTTTTAATCAGGACACACTGTGAGATGGTCGATTATGAAAAATTATTTATCTCAATACAGCTTTAAACTGATCATTTTTCTGATCTTTTTCGTCTCCTGTTATTCTGTCTCTTGTGCGACAGAGGATGAAAATTCGGTCATTGCACCCCTTGCAACGCACTCCCTGCTTCTTGATATGAAACGTGCAGAAAGTGCGCTTATTGCTGTGGGAGAGCGTGGACATATCCTGATCAGTGAGGATAACGGCAACAGCTGGCAACAACAACAGGTTCCGACCAGGACCACTTTAACCGGCGTCTATTTTACAGACCGTCTGCATGGCTTTGCGGTTGGTCATGATCAGGTCATTTTACGCACACGAAATGGCGGGGTGAGTTGGGAGCTTCTCTATGAAGATATCGAAGCCGAGACGCCTCTGCTCGATCTCTATTTTCTCGATCAGCAACACGGCTTTGCAATTGGCGCTTACGGTCTGTTTCTGGAGACGTTCGATGCCGGAAACAGCTGGTCAAAGAGATTTATCAGTGAAGATGATTTACATCTGAATAAAATTTTAAAAATTGGTGACAGCCTGTTTATTGCTGCAGAAGCGGGGCTTGCTTACCGTTCTGATGATGACGGGGAAAACTGGATCAGTTTGACGCCTGATTACAATGGATCATTTTTTGGTATTTTGCCTATAGCCGGTGACCGATTGCTGCTGTATGGATTACGCGGTCATCTGTTTCGTTCAGAGGATGCTGGTGAAACCTGGGAACAGATAGAAACAGTAACGGAAGCGAGTCTGACCGCCGGTCTGCGTTTGAATGACGGGAGGATCGTTATCGCCGGAATGGCCGGAGTTCTTCTCGTCAGTGATGACGATGGCCAGAGTTTTGAGCTGCAACAAGATCCTGAACGCCGGGGCTACAGCAGCTTACTTCAGAGCGCTGACGGCGCTATTGTTGCCGTAGGAGACTTCGGCGTTGCCAGATTTTCACAAACCAGTCTGCTTTCAGATAAATAAGGGGGCAGGAGATCTTTATGAAATTGGATATTTTGATATCGAGCCTTGAAAGGGTCGTTTTTAATAATCGCCGTCTGTTCCTCGGGTTTTTTATTCTGATGACGCTGCTGATGGCTTATTCCGTTACCAATCTGCGCATTGATGCCGGATTCAGCAAACTGCTCCCTCTCGAACATGAATACATGCAGACCTATGTTGAGCATCAAAAAGAGTTCGGCGGTGCAAATCGGGTTTTAATCGCCCTGATGACAAAACAGGGCGATATCTTTACTCCGGAGTTTTTTGAGACGCTGCAGAAAGCGACCGATGATGTCTTCTTCCTCCCGGGAGTCGACCGCGCGCAGGTCACTTCGCTCTTTACTCCGAATGTCAGGTTTACCGAAGTTGTTGAAGACGGGATCGCCGGCGGCAATGTTATTCCGGCAGATTTTGAACCGACGGCCGAGGGGTTGGAAATAGTTCGGAAAAATATCCTTAAGGCCGGGATTGTCGGTCGATTGGTGGCCAACGATTTCAGTGGAGCAGTGATCAGTGCGCAACTGTTGGAAATCGACCCGAGCAGTGGTGAAAAGCTCGATTTTATTAAAGTTTCAGACCTGCTCGAAGAGAAGATTCGCGATAAATACCAGAGCGATGAGGTGAGCGTTCATATCATAGGTTTTGCCAAAGTTATCGGTGATATTGCTGATGGAGCAAAACGCGTGATCCTGTTTTTCTTTGTCGCTTTTGTTATTACGTCTTTACTGGTTTTTTTGTATACCCGTTCCTATCTTCTCAGCCTGATCCCTTTGAGCTGTTCACTGATTGCTGTTATCTGGCAACTCGGACTGCTCCCGCTGCTCGGTTACGGCATCGACCCGATGGGGCTGCTGGTCCCGTTTTTGATTTTTGCCATCGGTGTCAGTCATGCTGTGCAGATGATCACTGCCAATACGGCAGAAGTGCGTGCTGGCGCCGATCGACTCAGCGCGGCCAAAGCGAGCTTTCGCCAGCTGCTGATCCCCGGTTTTATTGCACTGGCCAGTGATACCATCGGTTTTGTGACGATTTATCTGATCGATATCAGAGTGATTCAGGAGATGGCGGTGACCGCCAGTCTCGGGGTTGCCGTTATTATTATGACCAATCTCGTCCTTTTGCCGATTCTCCTCTCTTACGTGCGGACCGGCAACCGTTACCAGCGGCGTGTCGATCAGCAGATCAGTCTCTTGAGACCTTTCTGGCGTTTCTTCGAGCAGGCCGCCGAGCCGAAGCCTGCCATGATTATTCTGACTGTTGCCGTCATTCTCTTCGGGTTCGGACTCTGGAAGGGGTCGGATGTGAGAATAGGCGACATGCATCGCGGCGTCCCCGAGCTGCGGTCTGATTCCCGATACAATCTCGATAGTGCTGTTGTGACCGAACATTTCTCTATCGGTGTCGATGTGATCACGGTGATTGTTGAAACCAAAACTGACGGTTGTGTCGATTTCGACATCATGACGGCGATCGATCGTTTTGCCTGGCATATGAATAATGTTGCAGGGGTGCAATCGGTCATTACCCTCCCGGGAATTGCCAAGGTGATCAATTCCGGCTGGAACGAGGGGAGTCTGAAATGGCGGGTTTTGCCGCGTAATCAATCGACCATGGTCCAGGCTGTCGGTTATGTTCCGACCAGCAGTGGTCTGCTTAATTCCGACTGCAGCGTTATGCCGGTGATGATCTTTACCAAAGATCACAAGGCTGAAACCATCGCAAAGATTGTATCCGAAGTTAAAAATTACCGGGAAACCACAGCCACAGAGAATGTGAAATTCAGACTGGCAACCGGCAATGTCGGGGTTATGGCCGCGACCAATGAGGAGGTCTCGGCAGCCCAGTTCCCGATTCTGCTCTATGTCTTCAGCGCTGTTATCCTGCTCTGTTTTTATGAATTCCGTTCGGTTCGTTCGGTTCTTTGTATTGTAATCCCTCTAGCACTCGTCTCTCTTCTCGCCTATGCGTTAATGAGCATCTTTCAAATCGGCTTAAAAGTCTCCACCTTGCCTGTGGTCGCCCTGGGCGTTGGGGTCGGAGTCGATTACGGTATCTACATCTTCAGCCGCCTGCGCAGTTATCTGATTCAGGGACAATCATTACAGCAAGCCTATCTGCATACGCTGGCGATCACCGGAAATGGTGTAGTTTTTACCGGCGTCACTCTTGCGATCGGCGTTTCAACCTGGATCTTCTCCCCGCTTAAGTTTCAGGCAGATATGGGAATTCTGCTGACGTTTATGTTTTTGGTCAACATGCTTGGCGCTATACTGCTTTTACCGGCTCTCGCCTGTTTTCTGCTGAAAAAAGAAAAAAAGAGGTAGGGGAGGAGCATATATTAAGACCAACAAAACCTTGCTTAATCGTTGCTGATTTGGCAGAATCATCACATTAAATTTAATCTAATACTGATATGGAGGTTTCAATCATGCAGCAACGCTTGTCTCTTGTCGTATTTCTGATGTTTTTACTACTGCTTACCGGCTGTGCCGGGGCTGTTAAGGCGAATCTTAAAGGGAATCCTGAACTGAAGCAGGTTGCCGTCGTTTCGCTGGCCATCAGTGATTGGGGGGGGTCGGTCGATTCGAATAGTGTCGGTGGTCACTCTGTTTCATCGTTGATGCAGGGAGCGACTGCAAAGATGCTGGCCGTCACCGAAAAAACCTTGTCTGAACATTGGCAGGTTGTTGCCGTTAAAACGTTTATCACCAGCAAGGGATACCGTAAAGCGGCTGAAGATATCAAGGTTTCGGTCTATTCGCCAATCATCACTAAAAAAGAGATGCCGTTGTTTGGCCCCGGTTTCAAAAAAGGGGATATTACTCCGGAAAAGGCTCGTGAGCTCTGCAAAACGCTGAAAGTTGACGCTGTTGTTCTGGTCTTCTCCGAATGGACCCAGGCAACGGGAGGTTTTGTGCCGCTTACCCGGGCAAAAACAAAAAATATCGTCTCCTTCTGGGATAAAAATGGGGATAAAATTTTCTACCGTCGTATCGATATGGTCGGGAAAAAAGTTTTAGGGGGGCTCGGTATCAAGGCGGTCAATAAAGAGACAATCAATGAGTGGACAGACAGCTACACCACTTCGCTGGAAAAGATGTTTAAATCGCTCTGATCTCTGCTCTTTTGTCTGATAGGAGAAAAGACCGGTCAGCGCAACGCGGACCGGTCTTTTTGGTCTTTAAACGATCGGTTTCAGTAAAATAATCTTACACGAAACCCTTTACAAAAGGCTCCAAGGTTCACAACTCTTATGTTGCTCTCATTTTTCGCTGTTATTTCAGGACTGATACTTTTGATCTGGAGTGCTGATCGTTTTATCGAAGGCGCTTCAGCGACCGCTGACCATTTTGGCATGCCACCGCTTTTGATTGGTATGGTCATTGTCGGTTTTGGAACTTCTGCCCCGGAGATGGTCGTTTCGGCACTGGCCGCATCACAGGGGAACCCCGGCATCGCCCTCGGTAACGCTTATGGGTCAAATATCGCAAATATCGCTCTGGTTCTGGGACTGACCGCTCTGATCAGTCCGATTGTTGTGCAGTCCAAGGTATTACGCAAAGAGCTGCCACTCCTCACTGTTGTGACGGCGCTGGCCGGTTTTCAGCTCTGGGATGGTGAAATTACCCGGATAGAAGGGGTGGTTCTTCTTTGCGTCTTCGCCGTCGTGATGGGCTGGACGATCTGGCAAGGGGTAAAAAATAATGAGGAAGTCATGGGGAGTGAAATGGCGCTCGATATCGATATCCACGCCATGCCGTTTAACCGCGCACTTTTGCGGTTGGTTGTCGGTCTGACTCTCCTTGTTGTAAGTTCGCGCATCCTGGTCTGGGGAGCGGTTGCGATCGCCCGGGGTTTTGGTGTCAGCGACCTGTTGATCGGCTTGACTATCGTTGCGGTCGGAACGTCGCTGCCGGAGCTGGCTTCGGCTATCATCGCAACTCGCAAAGGGGCCCATGACATCGCGCTGGGGAATGTTCTCGGCTCGAATCTTTTTAACACCCTGGCGGTGGTCGGTATTGCTGGTACGATTCAACCGATGAGCGTTGAACCGGTCGTTATTTCTCGCGACCTGCTGATGATGGCCGTCTTGACTTTATCGATCTTTGTTTTCGGTTATCGTTATCGAAGAGTGGGGCGCATTAATCGTTGGGGCGGGGCTCTTTTGGTCTGCTCATATCTCGTCTACAACGGTTATCTGATTCGTGATTTTTTTTTAATATAGCTGGCTGATTTGTTTTTTT